>NZ_RZSN01000044.1:0-35666 GCF_003997315.1 Mesorhizobium sp. M1A.F.Ca.IN.020.04.1.1 | reverse complement strand
GTCATTGATCTCGCAATCCGATTCAGTCGTGCCAAACGACTATCACGGTTCGGGCGAACAACAGAGGGTGGATCGGCTGCTGCCATTCAGGCGGCATGGCAAGCCGCTTTAGGCCAGCGGCGGAAAGCCTCTGGCCGGCTTCGCTTTTCGGCCTCTCGGAGTCGGTTTCCTGCTACCGGTCCGCGACTGGTCCGGCCAGATTTGGCGAGCGATTCACTTTTCGGAGGGCCGATGTCCACCCATGTGCGCCATCCGATCTGGCTTCCGGCTCTCAGGCCCGCCGATGCGCGCACCTTCGCTTCGCTCTATGCGGTCGAATCCTTTGCTCGCGCCACCATCTCCAGCGTCATCCCGATCCAGGCCTACGAAATCCTGCACAACGAGCAGATCGTCTCGATCCTCTACACCATCGTGTCGCTGCTCGGGCTGTCGGTGACGCTGTTCATGCCGATGCTGATCCGCCGCTTCGCGCGGCGCTGGGTCTACACGGCCGGCTGCCTGATGCTGGCGATCGGCTCGGTGTTCTTCGTCACCCACACGCTGCCGGGACAACTCGCCGGGATGCTGTGCCGTGTCATGGGGGCGAGCGCGCTGTCCATCACGCTTAACCTCTACATCATGGACCATATCCGCAAGACCGACTTCATGCAGGCGGAATCGCTGCGCATGGCTTGGTCGATGTTCGCCTGGACCGGCGGGCCGACGCTCGGCATTTTCCTCTATACGCGCTTCGGGATTTATGCCGCAAACGGCGCGGTCGTGGCTTTCGCGCTGGCGCTGCTGGCGTTGTTCTGGACCTATCGGCTGGGCGACAACCCTTCGATCCGTCCCGGCAAGAGCCGTCCGATCAACCCGCTCGCCAATATCGGCCGCTTCGTCGCGCAGCCGCGGTTGCGCCTCGCGTGGCTGATCGCCTTCGGGCGCTCGTGTTTCTGGACGACCTTCTTCGTCTATGGCCCGCTGTTCATGGTGATCACGGGCGAGGGCAAGCTTGCCGGCGGGCTGCTGGTTTCGGCCGGCAATGCGCTTCTGTTCATGGCGATCTTCTGGGGCAGGGCGGGAAAGCGCTTCGGCGGCCGTCGGACCATGGCTTTCGCCTATTTCGCCATGGCGGCGATGCTCTTCGTGGCCGGCGGCGTCGGCGCCGCCGCGCCGCTGCTCACCGCCGCCTTCCTGCTCGGCGGCGCCTTGTTCACCATTGCGCTCGACGCGCTGGGCTCGACAGCCTTCATGCGCTCAGTGCGTTCCTATGAACGAGCGCAGATGGCGGCTGTCTACCGAACCTATCTCGATTTCTCCGAGCTGACGCCGCCGCTGGTCTATTCGGTGGTGCTCTCCTTCTTCGGTCTCGGCTCGGTGTTCGTCACGCTCGGCCTGTTGGCCGCCTTCTGCGGCTTCTTCACTTGGCGCTATCTGCCGAAGTCGTTTTGATCGGCTGCAACGCCGCATAGCGCCCACGCACCCACTCGTGGAAGCGGCGCAAATCGTACTCCTCGGGCATCAGCACGCCGGCCTGGTGGCGGATCGAGTGCATGCCCTTCTGGTTGATCTCGCAGATCGCGGCGTCCTCCTCCAGCACCTGCGCGCCGAAGGCGACGATGTTGTCGATATCGGTTTGTGCCACGGCATCGGGCGCGAACAGCCATTCGGCGGTGAGTTCCGTCTGCTCCGGCCCGAGCGGGGCGAGACGAACCGTGCGGACATAGTCGACATGGCCGACGACGAACATCGAGGGCAGCGAGGTAGCGTAGGTCTGGCCGGCGGCTCGCTCGGCCGGCGTCAGCCCGGCAAAGACCGGCCCATGGACGCGTCCGTCGCGCGACCAGGTCTCGGCGCCGGCGCGTAGGCCGCCGGAAAACTCCGGCGCATCATTATCCGCATAGCGCGCCCATTCCGGATCGTCATGCCTCGCCATCAGGCCGCGCCCATAGATCGGCACCAGCCGCGACAGGTCCTTGTGCACGCCCGGGCAATGCAGGCATTCGTTGAAGTTCTCCCAGAAGATTTTCCAGTTGCAGTTCATCACCTTGGTGAGCCGGTGCCCGGGGACGAGCGTCTCCAGCGGCCAGTTCGAAAGATCGCGGGAGGCGGAGTCGAAGGAGGCTTCCCCCGAGCCATCGGGATCCTCTGCGAGATTGATGAAGACGAAGCCGCGCCACACTGACAGCGCCACCCGGTAGAGCGGATAATTTTCCTTGTCGAAGCCTTCGGGCAGCGATTTCGATGGGACACGGACGAGATCGCCGCGCAGCGAATAGGACCAGGCGTGGTAGGGGCAGGTGAGCAGCCTTGCCTTCAGCCGCCCTTCGCTTTCCAGGCAGAGCTGCGAGCCGCGATGCCGGCAGGTGTTGTGGAAGGCGCGCAAGCTCCCGGCCTCGTCGCGCAGCACGACGACCTCCTGCGAGCCGATACGCGCGGTTCGAAAGGCAAGAGGTTCCGCGAGATCGGCTTCGCGGCAAACCATGAGCCAGCTCCGATACCAGATCGCTTCGAGATCGAGCCGGTAAGCGTCGGCTTCCCGATAGGCGCTTGCAGGCAACGTCGGCTCGAGGCTGGTGAGGCCATTGTAGCGGCTGTGTTCGCTAGGATTTGGCTGCATGAGCGGCTCCCCTTGGCTGATGACAGCCGACACCCGGGCAGGACCGTTGTCAATTGCGCGGCCATTGTCGCTTCCGGGTGCTGCCCTTAAGGTCACTTCGTAATCGCCTGCGGTTTCGCCGGCTGCCCAGGATTGCAAAGTATGCCTGCAAGAACGATGTCGCTGACCGTGGAACTGGTCGCCCGCTGTTTTCGCGCGGTCGATGACCCGGGGCCCGACCCGGATGCCGAGCATCTCGTGGACAGCGACTATGAAGCCATGCTGGATGCATTCGAGGTCGAGCTACCTGCAACCGAGCCTCTCTGGCTGTTCGGCTACGGCTCGCTGATCTGGAAACCGGAAATCGAGCATTTTGAGGAGCGCGTCGCCGTGGCTCGCGGCTGGCATCGCTCCTTCTGCATGAAGATGACGCGCTGGCGCGGCACCAAGCAAAGCCCCGGCCTGATGATGGCGCTGGATCGTGGCGGCCAATGCAAGGGCGTTGCTTTCCGCCTGAACGGTGGTGACCGCCGGCAGGCGCTGGACAGGCTTTTTCGCCGCGAGATGACGCTGAAGCCGACCAGCTACCGGCCGCGCCTGCTGCAACTCGCAACCGACAAGGGGGCGTTGAGAGCGCTTGCCTTCGTCATCAATCGCAAAGGCACGACCTATGCCGGCCCACTCAACGAAGACGAGGTGGTCGAAAGGCTGGCGACCTCGTGCGGCCACTGGGGTTCAGGCGCCGACTATCTCTACAACACGGTGAAGAACCTCGAACAGCGCGGTATTCACGACCGCCATTTGTGGCGATTGCAGAAGCTCGTCGCCGAGCGGATCGCCGGATCTTAGTCCGAAACCGGTGCCGCAATCACGCTGCGGCGTGACGGAATTTGGTTTGCCGGTCGCGACGATTCTGCCTATAGTCGCTGGCGTCGTCGGTTCCGTTTTTGGAGCCAAGAGGGAATGCGGTGAGGGTGGAGTCTTTGCCCTAAGCCGTGGCTGCCCCCGCAACTGTGTGCGGTAGTCCTCTCCATAGACCACTGAGGTTTGTCCTCGGGAAGGTGGGGAAGGGTGCGAATCCGCGAGCCAGGAGACCTGCCGGCGACAGGAAAGTTGACTTCGATGCCCTCGGGTGGAGGGCGAAAGGACAAGACATGAATACCGCTTCCGTCTCCCTCGGCGCCTCCGTCTCCTCGCAGTTGCGCATCATGCAGCTGGCTCTCGCCGCGCTGCTCGGCATTTTCGTCGTCGGTTTTGTCGGCTTCTCGCACATCGATGCGGTCCACAACGCTGCCCACGACTATCGTCACTCGATGGCTTTTCCCTGCCACTGACGAAGGCCCGATATCATGAATCTGTTTCGCAACGTCGTGTTCGTAGCGGCGATCGCAGGGCTCGTGGCGGGCATCGCGCTTGCCTGCATGCAGGCCTATGCGACCGTGCCGCTGATCCTCAAAGCGGAAGTCTATGAAAAGGCGGGCGGCGGTCATCACCACTACCATGCCGCCAACACTGGAACTGGCACTGCCATGAGCTCGGCCGAACCGGCGGGCAATGCGATGAGCAGCGCCGCTCCTGCGTCGACGGAAGCGGCGGCTCCGACCGAGGACGAGGGCTGGGCTCCGGCCGACGGCTTCGAGCGCTTCGCCTTCAACGTTGTCGCAAACATCGTCACCGGCATCGGCTTCGCGCTGATCCTGGTCGCGGTGTCGGAATTCGCCGGTGGCATCGGCAGCTGGCGCCAGGGCGTGTTCTGGGGCCTTGCCGGTTTTGCGGTTTTCACGCTCGCGCCCGGCCTCGGCCTGCCGCCGGAACTGCCGGCCATGCCGGCGGCGGAACTTCTGCCGCGCCAGATCTGGTGGATTTCGACGGTGGCCGCAACCGCGGTCGGCCTTGGATTGATCGCCTTTCGCAAGTCGCTGCCCTTGGCAATTCTGGCGGTCGTGCTGATCGTCGCTCCGCACGTAGTCGGCGCGCCGCAGCCCGTCAGCTTCGAGACGGCGATTCCCGAGGGGCTGCACCATCAGTTCGTGGTGGCGGTGACCCTCACCGATCTGGTCTTCTGGCTGGTGCTCGGTGCGGCCGTCGGTGTGGTGCGCGGGCGCTTCACCGGTACATCGACCAGCCTGCGCGACAGCTTTGCCTGATCGCGCGGAGGGCCATCTGACCTTCATCATCGGCGGTGCGCGCTCCGGCAAGAGCGCGCATGCCGAGTGCCTGGTGGCGGCAAGCCCGTCGCCTTGGGCCTATATCGCCACCGCGCAGGCCTATGACGAGGAGATGCGCGAGCGCATCGCGCTGCATCGCTCGCGCCGCGGCAAAGGCTGGGTCACCGTCGATGCGCCGCTCGACCTGGTCGGCGCGATCGACGCCTTGCCCGATCACCAGCCGGTGCTTATCGATTGCCTGACATTGTGGCTGAGCAATCATATGCTGGCGGACCACGATATCGAGGCCGAGTGCCGGCGGCTCTCGGATGTGCTTTCGCAGCCGCGCGGACCGTGGTTTGTGGTGTCTAACGAAGTCGGGCTCGGCATCGTGCCGGACAATGCGCTGGCGCGCCGGTTCCGCGACGCCGCCGGGCGGCTCAACCAGCAGGTCGCGGCTGTCGCCGACAGCGTGCTGATGATGGTGGCGGGGCTGCCGCTCAAGGTGAAGTGACATGGGCGAGATCAAAGACACGATCATCGACGACAAGGATGCCGAACGCCATCGAGCCAAGATGGCCAAGCGCAAGGCGGTGCAGGATGCCGAGGTGGCCGGCAAGACGATCGAGAAGGGACTGCTGATCGTCAATACGGGGCCGGGCAAGGGCAAGACCACGGCTGCGTTCGGCCTGGCGCTGAGGATGCTCGGCTACGGCAAGCGCGTCGGCGTCGTCCAGTTCATCAAGGGCAAATGGCACACGGGCGAGAAGGATGCCTTCGCCGCCTTTGGCGATCGCGTCGTCTGGCACGCGATGGGCGAGGGCTTCACCTGGGAGACGCAGGACCTGAAGCGCGACATTGCCGCCGCCGAGGCTGCCTGGGCGAGGGCGCTCGAGCTGATTGCCGACCCGTCGATCAGCCTCGTGGTCCTCGACGAGCTCAACATCGCTCTGCGCTACGACTATCTCGAGCTGGAAAAGGTGGTCGCGGCGCTGAAGGCGCGTCGCGAGGGCCTGCATGTCGTCGTCACCGGCCGCAATGCTAAGCCGCTGCTGGTCGAGGCGGCCGATCTCGTCACCGAGATGGGGCTGACCAAGCACCATTTCGCGGCCGGTGTGAAGGCGCAGCAGGGGATTGAATTCTAAGGCGCCTTAGCCGCCGATCAAAATGGTCAGGTAGATCACCGTCGCCGATAGAATCGCGAACAGGCCGATCAACAGCCCGTCGGCGACGCGATAGAGTTCCAGCGCCTGCCTTATGTCGGTGCTTTCGGCCTCGCGCCTGCCGCCTTCGCCCATGAAGGCATCCTCGACGACCTCGCCGCCATAACTGCGCGGTCCGGCCAGGGCGAGCCCCAGCGCGCCGGCCATGGCGGCTTCCGGCCAGCCGGCATTGGGCGAACGGTGCTTCTTCGCGTCACGCCGCATGACCTGCCAGGCGTTGCGGGGGTCGGCGCCCTTGACGATGAAGGCCGCCAGCACAATCAGCAGGCCGGTGAGCCGCGATGCCGGCAGGTTGACCAGGTCGTCGAAGCGAGCGGCCGCCCGGCCGAAGGCCTCGTATTTCGGCGTGCGGTGGCCGATCATGGAATCGGCGGTGTTGGCGGCCTTGTAGGCAGCACCCCCGGCCAAACCACCGACACCGGTCCATATGGCGGGCGCGACGATGCCATCGGAGAAATTCTCGGCCAGGCTTTCGATCGCGGCGCGGGCAACGCCCGCCCTGTCGAGCTTGTCCGGATCGCGGCCGACGATGCGCGAAACGGCGATGCGGCCGAGCGTCAGGCCGCCGGTCTCCAGCGCATCGGCGACATCCTCGACATGCTCGGCGAGGCTCTTCTGCGACAGAAGCGAGGAGCTGAGGATGGCCGCGATGACCAGGCCGGACGGAAAGATCAGCCAGAGCAGGACATGCAGCGTCAGGCCGATGGCCGCCGGCACCAGCAGGATGACCAGAAGCGCCTGGACGCCGCGGCGGCGACGCAATTCGTCGGAATCGGTGGCGCGGTTGAGCCTGCGATCGAGAAAGGATATCAGCCTGCCGATCCAGGTTACCGGATGACCGATGGCGTTAAACAGCCAGTCCGGGTAGCCAAGGGCACGTTCGATGGCGAGTGACAGGAAAGCGATCAGGATCGACATGAAGCTTCTAAGCGGAGCGATTGCAGCGGTTGATCACGGCGGCAGCCTTGGCCGGGCAAGCGCGCTCTTTCCTCATGCGCCACAGCCTTTCCTTGACCTCTCGACAGGTATCAATCCGCACTCCTATCCGCTTTTCGATCTGCCCGCCACCGCCCTGTCACGATTGCCCGAGCCAGGACGACTGCGCGAATTGGCCGAAATTGCGGCCAAGGCGTATGGCGCGCGGTCGGCGGCGCATGTCGTGGCCGCGCCCGGCACGCAGATCCTGTTGCCGCGGGTCGCTTCGCTGGTGAGGCCCGGCAAGGCACTGGTGCTGGGTCCAACCTATGCCGAGCACGCCAGGGCGGCCGCGATTGCAGGCCATGCGGTTGTGGAGGTGGGCGACTTCGACGCCTTGGCGGACGCTGACCTTGCCGTGCTGGTCAACCCGAACAATCCGGATGGGCGAGTGATCGAAAGGCACCGCCTGGTCGGCCTTGCTGCGCGGCTTCGCGCGAAGGGCGGCCTGCTGGTGGTCGACGAAGCCTTCATGGATGTCGGCCCGGTCCAACACAGCCTGGCCGGCGATGCGGGCGAAGGCGGCATCGTAGTGCTGCGCTCCTTCGGCAAATTCTTCGGCCTTGCCGGCGTCAGGCTTGGTTTCGCGCTGGCCGACCAACAGACCGAGCGGTTGGAGGCGCAGCTTGGGCCATGGGCTGTCGCCGGTCCTGCACTTGAATACGGAATCCGCGCATTGGCGGATGCCGGGTGGCAGGATGACATGCGACAGGGCCTGGCAGCCGATGCCAAGCGCCTCGACGCGCTGCTCAGCCGATTCGGTATCGCGGTCGCCGGCGGCACCAGTTTGTTCCGCTATTTGTCGTTCTCCGATGCTGCCTCCCTGTTCTCCGCTCTTGGCGAACGCGGTATCTTGGTCCGCCATTTTGCCGATCGTCCGCACGCCTTGCGCGTCGGTCTGCCCGGCAGCGAAGAGGAGTGGCAGCGGCTCGAGAGCGCGCTTGCAGCGTGGGCCTCGCGGCGCGACGATGCGCCGAAGGAGTGCTGACGATGATCCATGTCTGTTCGCTGTCGAAGGTGGAGGAGACCGTTGCGAGAACCGGCGCGGAGCGCTTGCTGTCGCTGCTCGCCGACGGCACCGAGATGGTCCGTCCGGCCTCGATACTGGCCGAAAACCATCTGCATCTCGTCATGCACGACATCGTCGCCGCGCAGGAAGGCATGACCATGCCGGGCGAGGAGCATGTGCGCGCGCTGCTCGACTTCGCCTATCGCTGGGACAGGGCCAAACCGATGGTCGTGCACTGCTATGCCGGTATCAGCCGCTCGACGGCATCGGCCTATATCATCGCGGCGGCACTGGCGCCCAAACGCGACGAGGCGGAACTGGCGAAGACGCTGCGCTTTCTCTCGCCGTCAGCGACGCCCAATCCAAGGCTGATTGCCGTTGCGGATATGTTGCTTGGGCGAGAAGGCCGGATGATCGCGGCAGTCGAAGCAATCGGGCGCGGTGCAGATGCCTTTGAAGGGATTCCGTTCGAACTCAGCATTAGAGATTGAGCTCGCACTGTTCCGCTACGCCAGCCAGTCGGCAAGCCTCGCCTTACGCACATCCCTGGCCAGGGTGATGAAGCCATCGGCCTGATGCTCGGCGGTGAGCCGGCCTTTTTCGGCGGTGGCGATGCTGGCGTCGCCGACCACGCCGTTCGGATTGAGGTCGCTGGCGATCCAGGCGAAGGCGTGCGTTCCGGTGTGCCGCAGCAGGGCGAATTCCTTTTCAGCGCGACCGACATTAGAGACGAAGTTGTCGGCCTTGCCCATATCGACGAGATCTGGCCGGAAATGCAGCATCAACGAGGTCTCGACATCGCCGCCATGGATGCCGTGACGGTCCTCGAGCTCGGTATACATGCCAGCGGGACGGCCGAAGCGCTGCCAGCTCGTCTTCACCGCCAGCATCTTTGCGCGCACGCGCAATTCGCGCGTGACAATGCCCATGATCTCCTCGTTGCCGCCATGCGAGTTGACGACGATCAACTTTCTGACCCCGGCGCGGGCGACCGAGAGGCCAAGCTCGGTCCAGGCGTCGACCAGGGTGGTGGCCGGCAAGGTGAGCGTTCCCGGCGCATGCAGATGCTCGTTCGACTTGCCCACCGCCTGCACCGGCAGGAGGCGGATGTCGATGTCCTCGGGCAGGCGCGCAATCACCGTCTCCAGCATGCCCATCATGATCGAGGTGTCGGTCGAGACCGGAAGGTGAGGGCCATGCTGCTCGACCGCGGCCACCGGCAGAACGGCAATCGTCGCTTCCGCGTCGATCGAGGCGTATTCGGTCGTCCGATAGTCGCCCCACCACACACGTCTTGTCGTCACTGTCGTCTCCCGATGGTCTGCTGTTCGGCCCGAAGGTCTAAAGCGCCTGGCCATTCCGGGCAACAGCTAGCCTGCTGCCAGAACCTCCACCTCGACCTTGAATTCCGGGCGGGCAAAACCTGAAACGATCATCAGCGTCGAAGCGGGCGCCGGATCGGAAAACCGGCGATTGCGAACGTCCATATAGGCCTGCAGATGCGCGCGATCGGTGACGAAGGCGTTGATGCGCACGACATCGTTCAGCGTCAGCCCGGCTTCGCTTAAGATTGCGGCAATATTCTTGAAGCAAAGCTCGGTCTGCGCGCCGGCATCCTCCGGGACGGCGTCATCCGGCGCGATGCCCAACTGACCCGAACATAGCACAAGGCGCTTTCCCGCTGGAATTTCAACGCCATGGCTATAACGGGCAAAGGGCGGCTTGATCGACTTGGGGGCGAGATAATTGAGCATGGCATTCTCCTGTCGGCAGGCAGACTAAGGCCGGATTCATGAAAGCTTCAAGATGCGGTGCATGCCGCCCGGGCGATTATGGACAGGCGTCCAAAAAATGGGCACGATGCCATTTGTACAGCATGACCCGTCCGGTCTCGGCAATGACTGCCGCGCAAGCAGGCGGCCCAAGGCGGTGGCATGTGTCTTGCTTCTTGAACCAATGGAGTGGAGCCCAGCGCGCAGCGCGCCGGAGCCAAGAGAGGGTGATGTTTATGTACGGAAAAGAAAAAATCCTGGCGGGTGCGATCGCGCTGCTTGCTGCCAGCACGCTGGGCGCTGCGGCCAACGAGAAGGTCACCTTTGGCACCAACTGGCTGGCCGAGCCGGAACATGGCGGCTACTACCAGGCGATCGCCGACGGAACCTACGCCGCCTGCGGCCTCGACGTCACCATCATGCAGGGCGGCCCGCAGGTCAGCGGCCGGCCGATGCTGCTGGCCGGCAAGATCGATTTCTACATGGGCGGCAACCTGCTCTCGGCCTTCGACGCCGTGCAGCAGGGGATTCCGATGCGCGTCGTCGCCGCCGACTTCCAGAAGGACCCGCAGGTCATCATGTCCCATCCGGGCGAAGGGCTGGACAAGTGGGAGGACCTGAAGAACGCCGACCAGTATATCCTCGGCGACGAGGGCGCACAGACCTTCTTCCAGTGGATGGTGACCGATCTCGGCTTCGATGCCGCCAAGCGCGTGCCATACACCTTCAATCCGGCGCCCTTCATCGCCAACAAGAAGTCGATCCAGCAGGGCTATGTCACGTCGGAGCCCTACGCGGTGCAGAAACAGGGCGGCTTCGTGCCGAACCAGTTCCTGCTCGCCGACAATGGCTGGGATACTTATGCCACGACCATCGAAGTGATGCAGGACACCATCAACAAGCGGCCGGAGGTGGTGCAGTGCTTCGTCGATGGCTCGGCCAAGGGCTGGTACAACTACCTCTACGGCGACAACAAGGCCGCCAACGAGATGATCAAGAAGGACAATCCGGACATGACGGATGAGCAGATCGCCTTCTCGATCGAACAGCTGAAGAAGTTCGGCATTGTCGATTCCGGCGATACGGAAAAGCTCGGTATCGGCGGCATGACCGAAGCGCGCATCCAGAGCTTCTACGACAAGATGGTCAAGGCCAAGGTCGCGCAGCCGGGCATCGACATCAAGAAGGCCTATACGCTCGCCTTCATCAACAAGGGGGTCGGGCGGGAGCTGAAGAAGTAAGGCGGCCTGCCTGAGATGATCCAGGAGAAAGTGGCGCAGGCAACGGCATCGGGTGAGAGCCCGATGCTGCTTTCCTTACGCAATGTCGGCAAGGTCTTTTCCAACGGCGTCACGGCGCTGAGCAAGGTCGACCTGGCGATCCGCGAAGGCGATTTCCTAAGCCTGCTCGGGCCCTCGGGCTGCGGCAAGTCGACGGCGCTCAGGTTGATCGCCGGCCTGTCGACGCCGACCTCCGGTCAGCTCGACTGGCGCGGCTCGATCGACCGCTCGAATATCGGCTTCGTCTTCCAGGAGCCGACGCTGCTGCCATGGGCCAGCGTCTTCGACAATGTCTGGCTGCCGCTCAGGCTGAAAGGCGTATCGCGCGCGGAGGCCAAGCCCGCGGTGATGGAAATGCTGTCGCGCGTGCACCTCACCGGTTTCGAGAATGCCGTGCCGCGCGAGCTTTCCGGCGGCATGAAGATGCGTGTCTCGATCGCACGGGCTATGGTGACCAAGCCGCGCATTCTTCTGATGGACGAGCCCTTCGCGGCGCTCGACGAGATTACCCGCTTCAAGCTCAACAACGATCTTCTCGAGCTTTGGCAGGACGAGCGGTTTACCGTCGTCTTCGTCACCCACAGCGTCTTCGAAAGCGTGTTCCTCTCCAGCCGTGTCGTCGTCATGGCGGCACGACCGGGCCGCGTCCACGGCGAGCTTGCAATCGAAGCGCCTTACCCGCGCGACGAGGCATTCCGGACTTCGCCCGACTATGCGGCGCTCTGCCGGCAGGCCTCGGACGTGCTGGTCAATGCCATCAACTCAACCGCCGGACCTCATCATGACGGCCATTGAAAACAATGCCCTGAAGCTCGACCCGGAAGAGGCGCGCCGCGTCCGCCAGGAGCGGCTGGAGCGGATCGGCAAATGGGTACTGCCGCTGGCGATCATGGTGCTTGCGATCTGGCTGTGGGATCGCATCTGCGTCTGGAACGGGATCCCGCAATACATCCTGCCGCGCCCGGGCGTGGTCCTGCAGACGCTGCATGACGATGCCGGGCTGTTGTTCTCTTCGCTGCTGGTGACGCTCAGGATCACCTTCCTCAGCCTGCTGCTTGCCGTCATCGGCGGCGTCGGGCTGGCGGTGCTGTTCGCGCAGTCGAAATGGGTGGAGATGTCGTTCTTCCCCTTCGCCATCGTGCTGCAGGTGACGCCGATCGTGGCGATCTTCCCGCTGATCAACATCTACATCAACAACCAGACGACCAAACTCCTGCTCTGTGCCTGGATCGTCGCCTTCTTCCCGATCCTCTCCAACACCACGCTCGGGCTGAACTCGGTCGACCGCAACCTGCGCGATTTGTTCAAGCTCAACGGCGCGACCCGCTGGCAGCAATTGCGCTATCTGCGCCTGCCGGCGGCGATGCCCTATTTCCTCGGTGGGCTGAAGATCGCCGGCGGCCTGTCGCTGATCGGCGCCGTGGTGGCCGAGTTCGTCGCCGGCGCGCAGGGGCAATCGTCCGGGCTTGCCTCGCGCATCATCGAGGCGGGCTACCGGCTCAATGCTCCCAGGCTGTTCGCGGCGCTGATCCTGATCTCGCTCACCGGCATCCTGATCTTCCTCGTGCTGTCGCTGGTGTCGCATCTCATCCTGCGCCGCTGGCACGAGAGCGCGCTGAAGCAGGAGCGCTAGGGTGCCTGAATGTTGATCCCAGCCTCTGGTCGTTACCAACTCGCCAACGTCCGCGTTCATCAATGGCTGACGCCCGGTCTTGCCGCAAGCTTCGATGCCGATGGTTTTGCGCTCGCCGACATTGCCGTCGCCGACGGCAAGATTGCTAGCATCATTGCGCACGGCAAAGCCGAGCCGCCATTCGACGCAATCGACCTTGGCGGCCGCATCGTGCTGCCCTGCTTCGTCGACTGCCATACGCATATCGACAAGGGCCATATCTGGCCGCGCAAGCCAAATCCCGACGGCACCTTCATAGGCGCGCTCAACGCAACTGCCGCCGATCGCACCGCTCGCTGGAGCGCGGAGGACGTGGCGAGGCGCATGGATTTCTCGCTGCGCTCAGCTTACGCGCACGGTACCAGGGCCTTGCGCACGCATCTCGACAGCGTGGCGCCGCAGGAGGAAATTTCCTGGCCGGTGTTCGAGACGATGCGGGAAAAATGGCGAGGCCGGATCGAGCTGCAGGCCGCCTGTCTGCTTGGCATCGAAGGCGTGCGCGACAAGGCCTGGTTCGAGCGTCTGGCAAAACGCGTCGCCGCGGCCAAGGGCGTGCTCGGTGTTGTCACTTACATGGTGCCCGACCTCGAGGAACTGCTCGACAAGGTGTTCGCTGAAGCCCTCAAGCATGGGCTCGACCTCGATTTCCATGCCGACGAGACCGACGATGTCGCGGCGATCTCGCTGAAGAAGATCGCCGAAGCTTCGCTGTGGAACGGTTTTGACGGCAACATCCTGATCGGCCATTGCTGCTCGCTGGCGCGCCAGCCCGACCTCGAAGTTTTCGACACGCTGGACAAGGTGGCGAAGGCCGGACTGGCGGTCGTGTCGCTGCCGATGTGCAACCTCTATCTGCAGGACCGGCGCAACAACCACACCACCCCGCGCTGGCGCGGCGTGACGCTGCTGCACGAGATGAAGGCACGCGGCATCAAGGTGGCTGTCGCTTCTGACAACACGCGCGACCCGTTCTACGCCTATGGCGACCTCGATATGTTGGAGGTCTACCGCATGTCGACACGCATCCTGCATTTCGATCACCCTGTCGGTGACTGGCCGAAAGCGATAGCGGCGACGCCGGCCGAGGTGATGCGGCTGGAAGGTGTCGGCACTCTCGCCGCCGGCGGCAGCGCGGACTTCATCGTCTTCAAGGGACGCAGCTGGACCGAATTGCTGTCGCGGCCCGAATCGGATCGCATCGTGGTGCGCGAGGGCAGGGCGATCGAGCGCCGGCTGCCCGACTATGCTGAACTCGATGAATTGATGGTGTGATGATGGATATCGCAGCGCTGAAGCGCGATCTCGAAGGCCTCAAGATCGACGACCATCCGGCCATCCTCCAGCAGAAGAGCCGCGACTTCTACTGGTACAGCCCCGTCCTCAAACAACAGCTCGACCACGTCACCGGTGACCTGATCGTGACGCCGAAGAACGAGGACGAGGTGATCCGCGTTTTGGCTGCCTGCCACCGGCACGGCGTTCCAGTCACACCGCGCGGCAGCGGCACCGGGAATTACGGACAGGCGATGCCGCTGTCAGGAGGCGTGGTGCTCAACCTCGCCGAAATGAATGAAGTGAAGGCGATCGCGCCGGGCCGCGTGGTGACCGGGCCCGGAGCGGTTCTGGCCGACATCGATCGCGCCGCGCGGGCGCATTCCGCGCAGGAACTGCGCATGTCGCCCTCCACCTACAACACCGCCTCCATCGGCGGCTTCGTCGCAGGCGGCTCTGGCGGCGTCGGCTCGATCCGCTGGGGCGGATTGCGCGATCTCGGCAATGTCATCCGGCTGCGGACCGTGACGATGGAGGCGGAGCCGCGCGTCATGGACCTCTCGGGCGAGGACGTGCTCAAGGTCATGCATGCCTATGGCACCAACGGCATTATCACCGAGGTTGAGATGCCGCTGACGGCGTCCTACGATTGGGTCGATGTCATCGTCGGCTTCGACGATTTTATGGGTGCCGCGGGCTTCGGCAACGACCTCGCCGAGCAGGACGGCATATTGGCGAAGCTGATCACGCCGATCGCGGCACCCATTCCTTACGATTATTTCAAGCGACACCAGAAGTTCTTCCGGCGCGAGCAGAGCATCGTGGTGTGCATGATCGCGCCGCACGCGATGGATGGGTTCCTCGCGTTCGTCCGGGCCAGCAAAGGCGAAATCGTCTTCCGGGCCGACCAGGAGACCGACCTCAAGGGATTGCCGCCGGCCTACGAGCTGACCTGGAACCACACGACGCTGCGCGCCATCAGGGTCGATCCGACGATCACCTATCTGCAGGCGCGCTATCCGTCGCCGGACCATCTCGCGCACGTCAAGGCGATGGTCGACCGTTTCGGCGACGAGGTGCCGGCGCATCTCGAATTCATCCGCTTCGACGGCGCGATCGGCGCCGCCGGGCTGCCGCTGGTCCGTTTCACCACGGAAGAAAGGCTCGACGAGATCATCCGTATCCACGAGGACAATGGCTGCTGGATCTTCAACCCCCATCGCTACACGCTGGAAGAGGGCGGCATGAAGCAGACTGACGAGGTTCAGCTTGCCTTCAAGCGCGAGACCGACCCGCAAGGATTGCTCAACCCCGGCAAGATGATTGCCTGGGAGAATCCGGGCTATGACTATCGCTCCGGCAAGCCGTTCCTGTTCAAGGGGCTGCAAAAGGCGAGGTGATCGCGATGAGCGCCCGGCGCTGCACCCTCCTCTGGCCTGTCGCCTTTGGCGACATCTCCCGCACAAGGGAGGAGATGTGGCATGGGACAACAGGGGTTTGTCGAGCTGACCTGCGGGATCCACTCCCGTGAACATCCTCGTGCTCTACGCACATCCGGTGGAGACCAGCTTCAACGCCGGACTGCATCGGACGATCGTCGAGCGGCTCGGCGCGGCGGGCCACACGATCGACGACTGCGACCTCTATGCCGAGGATTTCGATCCGCGGATGACGCGCGCAGAGCGGCTCGGCTACCACGATCAGCGCGGGCCGAACGAGGCGGTCGCCGGTTACATCGCAAGGCTTCAGAAGGCGGAAGCGTTGGTGCTGTCGTTTCCGGTCTGGAATTACGGCTATCCAGCTATCCTGAAGGGCTTCTTCGACCGCGTCTTCCTGCCCGGCGTATCGTTCAAGCTGGTCGACGGCAAGGTTCGGCCGACGCTGCACAACATCCGCAAGCTCGCGGCCATCACCACCTACGGCGGCAGTCGTTTTCGCGCCATGCTGATGGGCGATCCGCCGCGCAAAATGGTGAAGCGCACGCTGCGGGCCACCATCAAGCCAGGCGCCTCCGTCTCTTACCTCGCACACTATTCGATGAACCTTTCGACGGATCAGACGCGCAAGGCCTTCATGGCGAAGGTGGCCGCCAGCATGGATCAATTCTGATGCGCGTGCTGGTGGTCTATTGCCATCCGGTGCCGGAGAGCTATTGCGCCGCGATCCGCGACATGGCGATAGAGGTGCTGACGAGACGAGGCTGGGACGTAAGGCTGCTCGATCTCTATGCCGAGAAGTTCAATCCGGTGATGAGCTGCGAAGAGCGGCGCTCCTACAACGAGCGCGCGCCTGAGGATCCGGCGCTCCGGCCGCATTTCGAGCATCTGCAATGGGCCGAGGCGATCCTCTTCATCTACCCCACCTGGTGGTACGGATTGCCGGCGATGCTGAAGGGCTGGTTCGATCGCGTGTGGGCGACCGACATCGCCTTCAAGCTGCCGCGCGGCAGAGGCCGGATCCAATCGCTGATGACCCATGTGACCAAGGTCGGCGTCATCACCACCTGTGGCGCGCCGACCTGGTGGAGCGTCGTTGTCGGCCAGCCCGGCCGCAAGACGATCCTGCGCGGCATGCGCGCCATCTGCGCCCCCCGCTGCAAGACATTCTTCCTGGCGCACTACCTGATGGATTCCTCAACGCCGAAGAGCCGGACGGCGTTTCTGGCGAAGGTAAGGGCGAGGCTGGAAAGCTTTTGAGGATAGCTCTCTTCTCCCCGTTAAATGAGGAGAAGATGGCGGCAGCAGATGAGGGGCGGCGTCAACTTACAAAGGTGTGGCGCTGCCCCTCATCCGCCCTTCGGGCACCTTCTCCCCGTTGAACGGGGAGAAGGGAACGCTGCGCTACATCCGCACCCGTTCAGCCTTCGCGTCGTACATCGGCCTCAACGATGCTTCCGCGGCGAAGCGTTCGCCGGCGATCTCGACCTCGTAGGATGAGCCCAGCACATCCGCCTCGCTCTCGCCCTTGCAGGGCACATAGCCGAGCCCGATCGCGCCGCCGAGATGATGGCCGTAATTGCCCGAGGTGATCGGCCCGACGATCATGCCGTCGCGCAGGATCGCCTCGTTGTGGAATAACAGCGGCTGCGGGTCCTTGAGGCGGAACTGCACCAGCCTGCGGCTCAACCCGGCTTCCTTCTTCCTGAGCACCGCGTCACGGCCGATGAAGTCGCTCTTGGCCGTTCTCACCGCGAAGCCAAGGCCTGCCTCCAGCACATGGTCCTCGTCGGTGATGTCGTGGCCGAAATGGCGGAAGGCCTTTTCGATGCGGCAGGAATCCAGAGTATGCAGGCCGCAGAGCTTCAGCCCGACATCGGCGCCGGCTTCAATGATCGCCTCGAAGACATGGGCGGCCTGATCGGTCGAGACATAGAGTTCCCAGCCGAGCTCGCCGACATAGGTAACGCGATGGGCACGGGCCAACCCCATGCCGATCTCGATCTCCTGGAAGGTGCCGAACGGATTGGCCTGGTTGGAAAAATCGTTGGGGCTCACCTTCTGGATCAGTTTCCGCGAATCGGGGCCCATCAGGCAGATGACCGCTTCGGCAGCGGTTACATCGGTAATCACGACGAATTCGTCGGCGACGTGCCGCCTCAGCCAGGCGAGGTCACGCTGCAAGGTGGCGCCCGGCACGACGAGGAAATAGGCGGTCTCGGACAGCCGCGTCACGGTGAGGTCGCTCTCGATGCCGCCTTTGGCGTTGAGCATCTGCGTGTAGACGATCTTGCCCGGTTCCACGTCCATGTCGTTGGCGCAGAGCCGCTGCAGGAAGGCACAAGCGTCGCGGCCTTCAACGCGGATCTTGCCGAACGAGGTCATGTCGAACAGGCCGACGCCGTTGCGCACGGCGAGGTGTTCCTCGCGCTGGTTGTCGAACCAGTTCTGCCGCTCCCAGGAATAGCGGTATTCGCGCTCCTGTCCTTCGCGGGCAAACCAGTTGGCGCGCTCCCATCCGGCGACTTCGCCGAAGACGGCGCCACGGGCCTTCAAATGCTCGTGCAGAGGCGAGCGGCGCACGCCGCGCGAGGTCGCCATCTGGCGGTAGGGGAAATGATCGGCGTAGAGCAGGCCGAGCGTTTCGGAGACGCGTTCCTTGAGGTAGCGACGGTTCTTCTGGAAGGGCTGGGCCCGGCGGATGTCGACCTCCCAGAGGTCGAAAGGCGCCTCGCCGTCATTGATCCACTGCGCCAGGGCCATGCCGGCCCCGCCGGAGGAAACGATGCCGATCGAATTGTAGCCGGTCGCCATCCAGTAGCCGGAGAGTTCCGGCGCCTCGCCGAGATAGTAGCGGTCGTCGGGAGTAAAACTCTCGGGGCCGTTGAAGAAGGTGTGGATGCCGGCGGTGCCCAGCATCGGCATACGATTGACGCCCATTTCGAGGATCGGCTCGAAATGGTCCATGTCCTCGGGCAGCTGGTCGAAGCAGAAATCCTCGCGAATGCCGTCCATGCCCCAGGGTTTCGCCACCGGCTCGAAGGCGCCGAGCATCATCTTGCCGGCGTCTTCCTTGTAGTAGGCGCACTCGTCCGGCACGCGCAGCACCGGCAGGCGGGTGAGGCCGGGGATGGGCTGGGTGACGAGATAGAAATGCTCGCACGCGTGCAGCGGGATGGTGACGCCGTTCTGCCGGCCGAGCTCGCGCGCCCACATACCGGCGCAGTTGACGACGATGTCGGTCTCGATCGTGCCCTGGTCCTCGCCCTGAGCCCAGGAGACACCGGAGACGCCGCCGTTCCTGGTGTGGACCTTGGTGACCTTCACGTTTTCGATAACCGTCGCTCCGCGTTGCCGCGCGCCCTTGGCCAGCGCCATGGCGATATTGGCGGGGTCGCACTGGCCGTCGAGAGGCAAATGCACCGCGCCGACCACATCGGAGACGTTGAGATGCGGGTACAGCTCCTTGACTTCGGTTGGCGAAATCTCGCGCACGTCGACATCGAAGGCGCGGGCTAGCGAAGCCTGCCTATAAATTTCATGCTTGCGTTCCTCGGTCAGCGCCACGGTGATCGAGCCGACCTGGCGCATGCCGGTGCCGACGTCGGTCTCCGCCTCGAGCTTGACGTAGAGGTCGGCCGAGTATTTCGCCAGCCGGGTCATGTTCTGCGAGGCGCGCAACTGGCCGATCAGGCCGGCGGCGTGCCAGGTCGTGCCGCAGGTGAGCTGCTTGCGCTCAAGCAGCACGATGTCGTTCCAGCCGAGCTTGGCCAGATGATAGGCGACCGAGCAGCCGGAGACGCCGCCGCCGATAATGACCGCGCGAGCTTTGGTTGGAATGGTTTTGGTCATGCAGCCTCGCGGCGGTAGTCGGAAGCGAAGCGGCGCACGCGAAGCGCTGCTTCCTGAAGGACAGGTTCAGGCTGGCAGAGGCTGACGCGGATGTGACCGGCGGCGGCCTCGCCGAAGCTCGAGCCGGGCATGACGCCGATCTTCTCCTTGTCGAGCAGCGCCCAGGCGAATTTCTCGTCGTCGGGCTCGATGGCCGATATGTCGAGCATGACATACATGCCGCCTTCGGAGCCGCGCACGGTGACTTCATTTGCGCCGCGAATGGCGTCGAGGAACACGGCGCGGCGCCCGGCGTAACGCTCGGCTATTTCGTCCACGCCGTAGTGGTTTTCAAGCGCCTCGGCGCAAGCGATCGAGATGAAGGCCGGCAGGCCGTAGGTGGTCACCAGGTTGAGATCGGTCATCAGCGCGATCATCGCCTTCGGGCCGGTGAGCCAGCCCATGCGCCAGCCGGTCATGCCGTGGCTTTTCGACATGGAATTGATGACCAGCGTGCGCTCGGACATGCCGGGCAGCGAGCGCGGCGAGATGTGCTCGCCGCCGCCGAGCGTCCAGTAGACCTCGTCGGACAGCAACCAGAGATCGTGCTCCTTGCAGATTTCGGCCAATTGCTCGAGCCGTTCGCGCGAATAGACTGCGCCTGTCGGGTTGTTCGGGGTGTTGATCAGGATCGCGCGCGTGTTGGGCCTGAGCGCCGCGCGGATCCTGTCGGCGCGCGGCTGAAAGCCGTCCTCGGCGGGCGTCTCGACTACGGTAAAGCTGGCGCCGGCGGCGCTGAAGGTGTTGGGGTAGGTGGCATAATAAGGCGCGACGACGATGGCGTGATCGCCGGGGTCGAGCACGCCCTGCACGGCGGCGTAGAGCGCGCCCTGACCGCCGGCCGTGGCGATGACCTCGTCGGGTTCCGTCAGGACCCCAGTGCAGGCGGAGGAGGCCGCTGCCATCGCCTTGCGCAGGCGCGGCAGCCCGGAAAGCGGCGTGTAGTGGTGGTTGCTGCCGCGGACGGCGTTGACGCAGGCCTCGATCGTTTGCGGCGGCGTGTCGAAATCATGGTCGCCGACCGAGAGCACGATGATGTCCTCGCCGGCTGCCCTGCGGGTCCAGGCGGCGAAGTGGACTTCCCAGCCATCCTTGCCCGATGGCACGATGCCGGTAATGCGCTTTGATGGTTTTGGCATCAGGCTACTCCTGAGATGTGATGGCCGGCCTCAATGAGCTGGTCGCGTAGCGCAGCGATGTGAGCCGGCCCGACTTCGCAACAGCCGCCTACAATGCTGGCGCCAGTCTCGACCCAGCCCATCGCCTGGTCGGCATAGGCGTGCGGATCGAGATCATGGCGCGCGTGCAGCACGTCGACCGTGCCGCCATGCTTGAGCGCCTCGACCGAGGTGAAGCCATTGGCATAGGCGCCAACCGGACCGCCGAGGGCCAGCAGTTCCGGCAATGCGGCGGCAATGGCTTCGGGCCGGCAGCAGTTGAGCAGCCGTGCCGCCACCGGCAGATCGCCGAGGGCGCTAGCCGCGGCGGCAATGCTCTCGCCGCTGCGCAGGCGGGGCGTGCCGTGGTCGGCGAGAGTCCAGGATACCCAGACCGGCTTGCCGCTCTCGCATGCCGCGGTGACCGCCGCGCGAGCCTCGTCGGCGGAAGCCATGGTCTCGCACAGGAACAAATCGACGCCTTCTGCCTGTTCGGCGACGATGCGGCGGTAAATGGCGAGCGTGTCCTCGAAGGAGATGGTCAGCGCCGGCGCGTAGCTGCCGAACAGAGGCGAGAGGCAGCCGGCGATGGCGGCTTCACCCGCTTCGTCGCGCGCCTGCCGGGCGAGCTCGATGCCGCGCTTCTGCAGAGGCTTAAACAGCTCTTCCGCGCCCTCGCGCGCCAGGCGCTCGGGCGTGGCCGAATAGGTGTTGATGGTGATGACGCGAGCGCCGGCACGGATGAATTCCGCATGCAGGTCGCGCACCAGTTCCGGTTCGTCGATCAGCACTCTGGCCGACCACAAAGGCGTCGGTTCGGACTGACTGCGACGGACCAACTCCTGGCCCATGCCGCCATCGGTAAGAATGACGGATGTCATGCTCTCAACCTTTCGTTCTTCGGATCCCACAAAGGCTCGTCCTTCTGCACCACCGCCTTGAAACGGTCGCCGAAGATTTCGACCTCGACCGCCGTGCCGGGCTCGGTCAGGTCGGAACGCAGCATGCCGAGCGCGATCGACTTATCGACGCGATGGCCCCAGCCGCCCGACGTCGTCTCGCCGACAATCTTGCCGTCATGCCAGAGCGTCGACATATAGGGCGCGTCGCAATCGCTGGGGCTTTCTACGACCAGCGTGACGAAGCGCTTCTTCACGCCCTGCTGCCTTTCGTTGAGCAGCGCCGCCTTGCCGCGGAAGTCGGGCTTGTCCCATTTGACGAAGCGTTCGAGCCCGCCCTGCAGGATCGAATAGTCGGTCGAGAGGTCGCCTTTCCAGGCGCGGTAGCCTTTTTCCAGCCGAAGCGAATCCAGCGCGTACATGCCGAAGGGCTTTAGGCCATGCCTCTGGCCGGCGGCCCAGACCGCGTCGAAGACGGTAGCCGTGTCCGCGACCTTGGTGTGGATCTCCCAACCGAGCTCGCCGGCGAAGGAGACGCGCACCAGCTTCGCCCAGCGGCCGGCGATGGTCGTCTCCTGATGCGTCAGCCAAGGCAGGGAAAGATCGGCGTCGCAGACGTCAGCAAGAATAGCGCGCGAGTTCGGGCCGGCGAGAATCTGGGTTGAGTATTCCTCCGTGCGATCGGTCAGCCTGAAGGCCGCATCGGCCGGCATGCGCGACTTCAACCATTCGAAGTCGTGCCACTGCGCGACGGCCGCGGTGATTAGCGTCATCTGGTCCTCGCCATGGCGCACGACCGACATTTCGGTAACGATGCGGCCCTTATCGTCCGCGAAATAAACCAGGCCGATGCGGCCGGGCTTCGGCACGAGGCCGGTGACCTGCAGGGCCAGCCATTCGGCGGCGCCCGGACCTTCGAGGTTGAAACGCGAGAAGCCGGGCAGGTCGAGGATGCCGGCTGCGTCGCGCACAGCCAGGCATTCCTCGCGAACGCGCTGCTGCCATGGCCCGTCGCGGCGGAAAGTCAGCGTTGATTCTTCCGAAATGTCGTCGCCCGGTTGCGCGTACCAGGTGGCGCGCTCCCAGCCGTTATAAGCGTCGAACTGGCCACCCCGCGCTTTGACGCGCTCATGCAGCGGCGAGTGCTTGCGGTCGCGGCCGGCCGGCCAGGCGTGGCGCGGGAACTGGATGGCGTATTCGTTGCCGTAGATCTCCATGCCCTTGGCAACGCAATAGTCGGGTGCCGAAGCAAAGGCGGTGAAGCGGCGCGGATCGCAGGACCACATGTCCCATTCGGTCTGGCCCTCGGTCACCCATTCGGCCAGCACCTTGCCGGCGCCGCCACCTTGCGCAATGCCGAAGGTGAAGACGCAGGCCTCGAAAGCATTCGGCACGCCGGGCATCGGACCGATCAGCGGATTGCCATCCGGCGCGTAAGGTATCGGCCCGTTGATCACCTTGGAAAGGCCTGCGGTGCCGAGGATCGGCACACGGGCAACGGCGTCGGCAAGGTAATGCTCGAGACGGTCGAGATCGTCCGGGAAAAGCTGGAAGGAAAAATCCTCCGGCATCGGATCGTTGTGGCCGACCCAATGCGCGCGGCAATTGCGCTCATAGGGACCGAGATTCATGCCGGTCTTTTCCTGGCGCAGGTAGTAGGAGGTGTCGACGTCGCGCAGCAACGGCAATTTCTTGCCCTGTTCCTTGGTCCATGCGGCCAGCTCGGGGATTTCCTCGAACAGGATATATTGATGGCTCATCACCATCATCGGCACTTCGCGGCCGAACATTTTTCCAACTTCGGCGGCGCGATAGCCGGCGGCATTGATCACGATCTCGCAGCGGATCTCGCCCTGCGGCGTCGCCACCACCCATTCGCCGTTTTCGCGGCGAACGCCGGTGACCGGGCAGAAGCGGATGATTTTCGCGCCCATGTCGCGCGCACCCTTGGCAAGCGCCTGCGTCAATTGCGCGGGATCGATGTCGCCGTCGCTCGGGTCGTAGAGCGCGCCTTTCAGCTCATGCGTCTCGATGAAGGGGTAACGGCGCTTGATCTCGTCGAGGCCGACGAGGTCGATGTCCATGCCTTGATAGCGGCCCATGCCTTTGGCGCGCTGGAACTCCTGCATGCGCTCCTTGGTGTGGGCGAGCCGCAACGAGCCGGTGACATGGTAGTTCATCGGATAGTCGACCGCGTCGGCGAGGCCCCGGTAGAGCTCGGTAGAATAGCGCTGCATGTTCATCAGCGACCAGGACGACGAGAAGGTCGGCACGTTGCCGGCCGCGTGCCAAGTCGAGCCGGAGGTCAGCTCGTTCTTTTCCAAGAGCACGCAGTCGGTCCAGCCCGCCTTGCAAAGGTGGTAAAGTGAGGAGGCGCCAACGACACCGCCTCCGATGATCACCACGCGTGCCGTGGTCGGCAAACCGGCCATGTTCTCCTCCAACGTCAAAAGCGCGTCAGGACGCGCTTTTGATTCTTTGTTTCATGCAGGCCTTGTCCCAAAAACCGCGGCACAGTTTTGGGCGGCATGCATTGGTTCAGTACACCGGTGGCGAAACCACCCAGATGACGACCGCCGGGTCGGCGCCAGGATTGCGCCAGCGGAACGGCATGCCTTCGAAGCGGAACGAGTCGCCTTCGCTGAGCCGATGCCAGACGCCGCCGATCTCGAGCTCGAAAGTGCCCGACGCGACGTAGCCCGCTTCCTCGGTCGGGCGGCGCGCTTCGGTCTTCAATTCCGCGCCCGGCGCGAAGACCGAGCGCAGCATCTCGAAGCTACCGCCAAGATCGGGCGACAGAAGCTCCTCCACGAGGCCCGATTCGCTTGTGCCAAGCGAGCGGCGGCTGCCGGCGCGCACAACCACGCCGCGCTCCTCTTCGGCAGGCACGTCATGGCTGAAGAACAGGCTGAGCGGCACGCCGAAGAGTTCGGCGAAGGCCCGCAGGTCACCAAGCGAAGGGATCGACAAGCCGCGCTCGACCTGGCTGACCCAGCCTACTGAGCGGTCGAGCTTCAGAGCAATCTCGGCAAGCGTCAACCCGCGGGCCTTGCGCAGCGCACGAATGTCGCCGGCCAGCAGCCGCTCGCCATTGTCCTGCTCCGATCTGATGGCGGTCGAGGTCACCCGCTCCTCGTGAAAAAATCTGCTCAAATTTCATGAGAAAGCAAGTGCATGAAAAAATCAAGTGAATTTTCATGCAACGCAAGATTTGCTTGCGCCATTTTGGCGGTTGATGCAAAGCCTCGCCATCGAATCGCGAGTGGGGCGTCCGGTCGAGGACCAGTTAGTTATTTGTGTCTGCCTATGGTCGTTGCGGGAATCGGGTTGCCGGGTCCAGCCATGCGTGAAGGGACGGCCCATGCTGGAGAAGAATAACCGGAGCGCGCTCGACGCAGCGATCGTCGATGAGGCAATCATGTCGCGCCGGTCGGTACGCGCGTTTTTGCCCGACATGGTCGACGACAGCACAATCCGCGCCATCCTGACGGTCGCGGCAAGGGCACCCTCGGGGACCAACATGCAGCCCTGGCGCGTCTATGTGACCAAGGGCGAGGTGAAGCAGCGCATCAGCGAGGCCATCCTCAATTCGGGCATCCGCGCCGAAAAGGCCGAATGGGACGAGTACCGTTACTATCCCGACCAGTTCTTCGAGCCCTATCTCAGCCGGCGTCGCGCCAACGGTTTCGGCCTCTACGGCGCGATCGGCATCGGCCGGCGCGAAGTCGACAGGATGCGGGCGCAGCACGACCGCAACTTCGTCTTCTTCGACGCGCCCGTCGGCCTGATCTTCACGGTCGACCGGCGGCTCAACAAGGGCTCGTGGATCGACTACGGCATGTTTCTGCAGAACATCATGGTCGCGGCACGGGGCAGGGGCCTGCATACCTGCCCGCAGGCGGCTTTCGCGCCCTATCACCGGCAGATCCGCCCGGTGCTCGACATACCAGACGAGGAGATCGTGGTCTGCGGTATGGCGCTTGGCTATGAGGACACGTCCAAGCCCGAGAACGAATTCCGCACCGACCGCGCGCCGCTCGAAGACTGGGTGACGTTCGCGAAGTAGCTCTCCGGCGCGGATCGCAGCCCGATAGGCTAATCCGTGCTGATATGCCCGCCATGGCCGCTGACATGGGCACCGTCCTGCGGGGTGAGCCTGAAATAGGCGAGCAGCGCGCAAAGCGTGATCAAGCCTTCGACAACGAACAGGAGCCGGTAGTCGTTGACGCTCGCCTGGCCACCGCCGGCGAGCAGCGAGAGCATCGCAGCGGCCAGACCGACGCTGATCGCCACCGCCAGCTGCCAAAGGATGTAGTACAGGGCGCTGAAGCGCGAGAGCTGCTCGGGCGCGATGTCCGAGTAGGCGAGGTTGCCGGTCGAGGCCCACTGCACCGAACGGAAAAGGCCGAAGGCGAAGATGTAGGCAAGCACGATCCAGGTAGGCGTGCTTTCCTGCATCAAGGCAAAACCGGCGACCAGCAGGGCGGCGATCGGCGTGTTGACGATCAGAACCCGCTTGAAGCCGAAGCGGTTCAAGATGCGCGGCATGAAGAAGCGCATCAGCAGCGAGCCGATCGCCGCGACGAAGGTCAGCGATCCGGCCTGCACCGCGCTCATGCCGAAGCCGAGCTGGAACATCAGCGGCAGCAGGAAGACAACGGAGCTTAGCCCTATCGTGTCGAGCCCGCCGCCGGTCAGAAAGCTGATGCGGAAGGTGCGGATACGCAGCAGATTGAGGTCGAGCAAAGGGTTTCGGGCCCGCAGACAATAGAAGGCGGCGACGGTGAGGATGGCGATTGCCAGGCCAAGCTCGACGCCGATGATGCTGGCGGCGGCGTCCTTCGCGGCAAGCGAATCCATGCCGAAGACGAGCAGCGCCATGCCGCCGCCGACTAGCAGGAAGCCGGGAAAATCGAAGGGCGTGCGGACCGACTTGGTGGTCGTGGGGAACAGCGAGGCCGCGAGCAACGCGGCCGTCAGCGCGATCGGTATGTTGATGTAGAAGATCCACCGCCACGAGACGTAAGTGGTCAGCGCGCCACCGACGAGGGGCCCGACCAGCGGGCCGGACTGGCCGGCGAGCGAAATATACATGTTGATCCTGAGCGTGCGGTCGCGCGGAAAGCTCGACAGGATTACGACCTGGCCGAGGGTGCCCATCAGCGCACCGCCGAAGCCCTGCAGCGCGCGCGAGCCGACCAGCATCCAGATGTTTTCCGACAGGCCGCAGAGGGCCGAGGCGCTGGCGAAGACCAGCAGCGCAAAGCAATAGACGTTGCGCAGGCCGAAGCGGTCGGCCAGCCAGCCGCCGAGCGGCATCGTGACGATGAGGCTCGCGACATAGACGGTGATCAAAAGCCCGAGCTGGCTCGGCGGGCGGCCCAGGCTTTCGCCGATGCCGGGCAGCGCGGTCACAATGACATTCTGGTCGAGGCTGGTCATGAACACGCCGCAGGCGACGGTCGCCGGCAACAGCAGCGACGGGTCACCCGCCGGAGCAAAGCGGGTCGTGGCTGTCGCCGTAGTCTCTGCGGTCATGGAAGGATGTTGTCGAACCGGTTGGCTGAGGGCTCCGAGAGCCGCGTTCCTTATCTATCGTCTTCGCTGGCCCAAGGCTCAAGCGGCAGTTGTGGCCGTCGATAGTGCCACGCGCCGGCTGAACCAATCCCCGAGTGCTGCCTGCTCAGAGGCAAATTCGGCACGGAAAACCGCCGCGCAGTTTCCTGGAATTGCGCTTAGTGCACCTCGTAGCCGACTTCCTCGCTCGCGTGGCACAAGGACTTCCAAAAGGAGCGCGCGAAGGAGCGGAACACATAGATGTCGAATTGGTCGCCACCGGTGCGCTGGATCTGTGCAAAGACATCGTGGTGGTTGGTCGAGCGGCCGGCGCCGAGCGGGAAGGCCGGCAAGGCGAAGTCGATAGCGAAGAATTTCGCCATCACCCACTCCGCTTTCGGCCCGGCGATGCGAATCGCGGTGCGGCCATGCGAGAGATCGGTAATCGTGCCGATGGACGGCGTGATCAGGCCGGTGAACGCGGAAGCCAGGCCCTCGGCCTCGTCAACCACGGTGAATTTGCCCGGCGCGAATCCGAACGCGGCTTTCGCGCCGTTGACGACGCCGCCGCCGGCTCCATCCGGCAGGGCAAGGCCTGTCACCTTGTATATGCCGGACATCAGCCGCTTCTCCTCGCCCGGCCATGCTGCGAGCTGCAGGATCGAGCCCGGCCGCGTTTCGGACAGGATGACGTCAACGCCATGCTCGAAATTGCCGTGCGAGCCTGGATGATAGACCGGTTCAAGCGGCGACAGGCGCTCAGGCAATTGCCGCTCGGGAAGTTGTCGTTCAACCATGCATGCGGCTCCCGTCCGGATCATAGAAATGGTTGGAGACGATCTCGACCGGCCCGAACCGGTTGCGCAGCGGATCGGAGACGAAGGCGCGCGTGCCGTGGCGCGCCTTGCCGCCTTTGACCAGCGCAAGCGCTATGTATTTGCCGAGCGCCGGCGAATAGCAGCAGGCGGTGATATGGCCGATCGAATCGTGCGGGTTCGCTTCGTCGAGTTCCTCGACGATGTGTCCGCCACCGTTGAGCGCGCGGTTGTCGAGAGCGATCAAGCCGACCAGTTCCAGCCGGTCCGGGGCGATCAGGCCTTCGCGATCCATCATGGCGGAACCGATGAAGGGCTTCTTCTTCGACAGCATCCAGTCGAGATGCAGGTCGCGCGCCGTGGTGCGGCCGTCGATCTCCGCGCCGGTGACGTGGCCCTTCTCGATGCGCATGGTGCCAAGCGCCTCGAGCCCGTAGGCGACCAGGCCGAAAGGCTTGCCGGCCTCGATGAGAGCCTCCCAAACGCGCGTTCCATAGCCGGCGCCGGAATAGACCTCGAAAGCCATCTCGCCGGAGAAGGAGAGGCGGCAGATCATCACCGGCACGCCGGCGATCTCACCGTGCACAATGCCCATGAAGGGAAGCGCGGCGTTGTCGACGGCCGTGCCCTTCACGCAGGCAGCGAGGATCGCCCTGGCTTTCGGTCCGCCGATCGCGGCCCCCGCCCACTCGTCGGTGACGGAGGTGACGGTGACCTTCAGTTCCGGCCAGATCACGTCGAGGAAATACTCCAGATGCTGCATCACCTTGCCGGCATTGGCGGTGGTGGTGGTCATCAGGAAATCCTGTTCGCCAAGCCGCCATGTGGTGCCGTCGTCGAAGGCAAGCCCATCCTCGCGCAGCATCAGACCGTAGCGGGCCTTGCCGACCGCGAGGGTGGAAAACATGTTCGTGTAAACGCGGTCGAGGAATTCCGCCGCATCCGGGCCCTGAACGGCGATCTTCCCAAGCGTCGAGACATCGACGATGCCGGCGCTCTCACGCGTTGCCGCGGCCTCGCGGACATAGGCCTGCTCGACCGTCTCGCCGGCGAGACCGTAGATCATCGGGCGGTACCAGAGACCGGCCGCATACATGGTCGCGCCGTTGTCGATGTGCCAGTCGTGCATCGGCGTCAGCCGCTCGGGCTTCAGGTCGCCGAAGCGCTCGGCCGCCAGCGAGCCGATCGACACGGCCGTGTAGGGCGGCCGGAACCGCGTCGTACCGACTTCGGGGATCGGCTTGCCCAGCGCCTCGGCCATGATGGCGAGGCCCGGCACGTTGGAGTTTTTGCCCTGGTCGGTCGCCATGCCGAGCGTGGTGTAGCGCTTCAGATGCTCGACCGAGACGAAGCCCTCGCGGTGCGCGAGCCGCACATCCTCGGCGGTCACGTCGTGCTGGAAATCGACGAAGCTTTTGCCCTTGGCCTTGATCTCGAAGACCGGTGCCGGATCCGGTTCGCCGGGGACGGCCTCCACGACGAGTAGCGGAGCGGAGGACGCGCTTCCGCCGGCGGCCTGAAGGCCAGCCGCGCGGCCTTCGGCAATGGCTTCCGCGGTCGTGAAACTGCCGGTGAAGGCGCCGGCGCCGATCCAGCGCTGCGTCGGCTGCGGCGGCAGGAAGGCCTGCCTGGCAGGGTTCCATATGGCCCTGGCTCCAGCCTGGCTGGCGAGATGGATCGTCGGTGACCAGCCGCCCGACATCAACAGGCAGTCGGCATGGATGCTGCGCTCATCGCCGCTCAGCGCGCCGTTCATCAATTCGAAGCGCCGCACCTTGAGACCGGTGAGCGCCTTGCCGCCTTCGGTCGCAACCACGGCATGGCCGGCAAGCAGCTCTGCTTCGGCCTGGCTCGCCAGCCTGCTCATCTCGTTCGACACGTCGCTGCGGACATCGACGATGGCGACGACGGCGGCCCCGGCCTTCTTCAGTGCAACGGCGGAACGATAGGCGCTGTCATTGTTGGTGAACAGTGCGATGCGTTCACCGGGCAGCACGCCATATTCATTGGCGTAGCGTT
Organism: Mesorhizobium sp. M1A.F.Ca.IN.020.04.1.1; assembly: GCF_003997315.1. Taxonomy (NCBI): domain Bacteria; kingdom Pseudomonadati; phylum Pseudomonadota; class Alphaproteobacteria; order Hyphomicrobiales; family Phyllobacteriaceae; genus Mesorhizobium; species Mesorhizobium sp. M1A.F.Ca.IN.020.04.1.1. The sequence continues at coordinate 5,965 of NZ_RZSN01000044.1, read as the reverse complement.
CGGCCGCATGCGCCAGCATGACGCCCGGACGATCGTTGCCGGGGAATACCAGCGGACGCTCGAAGGAGCCGGTGGCGAGAACCACCGTTTTGGCGCGGATCGCCCAGTAGCGCTGGCGCGGCTCGCCCTTGGCCGGAACTTCCTTGTGGTCCGTCACCCGTTCGAGCGCGGCCAGCGTGTTGCCGTCGTAATAGCCCCACACCGTCGTGCGCGGCAGAAGGCGGACATTGTCATTGCCTTCGAGCTGGCCGACGATGCGCGCCGCCCAGTCGGCTGCCGACGCCCCGTCGATGGTTTCGCCCGACCAGTTGGCGGAGCCGCCGAACTTTGCTTCGAGCTCGGCCAGGATCACGCGGGCGCCCTGGTCGGCCGCGGCCTTCGCCGCCATCAGCCCGGCCGGGCCGGAACCGACGACCAGCACGTCGCAGAAGGCGTTCATGCGCTCGTAGCGCGAGGTATCGGGCGCGGTGCCGGCTCTGCCGAGGCCGGCGGCGCGGCGGATGAAATGCTCGCAGAACATCCAGAAGCGCGTGCCTTTCAACGGACCGATCACCGGTCCCATGAAGGTCTTGTAATAGAAGCCGGCCGACAGGAGCTTGCCGCCGAGCTGGTTGAGCGCGCCGATATCCCAGGCGAGCGAGGGGGAGCGGTTCTGGCTGACCGCGACCAGCCCGTCATAGATCTCGACCATGGTGACGGGAATGTTGGGCTCGCGCACCTCGCCGCGCAGCACCGTCACCAGAGCGTTCGGTTCCTCGACGCCGGCGGCGAGCAGGCCGCGCGGGCGATGGTATTTGAACGAACGGCCGAACAGCGTCACGCCATTGGCGAGCAGCGCCGAAGCGAGCGTGTCGCCGGCGTGTCCGGTATAGCGCGCGCCGTCGAAGGTGAAGCGGATGGTGCGCAGCCGGTCGATGCGGCCGCCGGTTTCTGTGCGGCGAGGGCTCACTGGTGGCCTCCCGCTTTGTGGCCCGCGGACTTGTGTCCGCCACGGGCAAAGGCAGTGCTCAAGATTTCATGGGTTAAGGTGTTTCGCACCACCCGCAGATGCGCGCGGCAGCCGCCGGAATGCTGCCAGATCTCATTGTGGTCGCCGGCCGGGTTCAGCCGGTCGTAGACATAGGCATTCCAGGCGTCGAGATCCTGCGAGGCAGGCTGCGGCCGCTCGCGGTTGCCGTCGCCCTGGTAGGTGAACTCAATGACATCGCGCGGGCCGCAATAGGGACAAGTGATCAGCATATGATTCGAAACCTAATGCAGCCGCGGCGTCGCGCCCTGGCCTTTGTCGTCGATGATGAGGCCGCGATAGAAACGGTCGAGCGTGAAGGGCGCGTTGAACTCGTGCGGCTCGTCCTTGGCGATGGTCCAGGCAAAGCACCATCCTGAGGCTGGCGTTGCCTTGAAGCCGCCATAACACCAGCCGCAATTGAGATACATGCCGGGCAGCGGGCCGGTGGTGATGATCGGCGAACCGTCCATCGTCATGTCACAAAGCCCGCCCCAGGAGCGCAGCATGCGCACCCGCGCCAGGCCCGGGAAGAGTGCCAGCATCTCGCTCATCACCTCGTCGACGACGGGCAGGCTGCCGCGCTGGGCATAGCTGTTGTAGCCGTCGAGGTCCCCGCCATAGACGAGGCCGCCCTTGTCGGATTGCGAGATGTAGAAGTGGCCCATGCCGAAGGTGAGAACGGTGCCGATGATCGGCTTCAGCGGTTCCGAGACGAAGGCCTGCAGAACGTGGCTTTCGATCGGCATATGCGAAATGCCGGCAAGCTGCATGACTTGGCCAGTGCTGCCGGCCACCGCAAGCGCCACCTTCTTGGCGCGGATATCGCCGCGCGTCGTCGTCACACCGGTGATGCGGTCGCCGTCGCGCAGGAAGCCGGTGACCTCGCAATTCTCGATGACGTCGACGCCGCGCCGGTCGGCGCCGCGCGCATAGCCCCAGGCGACGGCGTCGTGGCGCGCGGTTCCGGCACGCGGCTGCATCAGCCCGCCAAGGATTGGAAATCGCGCCGAGCCCGAAACGTCCAGGGCCGGAACAAGGCGCTTGATCTCTTTGACGCTCATCAGTTCGGCGTCGACGCCGAGATGACGCATGGCATTGCCGCGCCTTGCGTAGTCGTCGAGCTGAGCCGGCGTGTGCGCGAGGTTCAGGCAGCCCCGCTGGGAGAACATGACGTTGTAGTTGAGGTCATGCGACAGGTTCTCCCACAGCTTCATCGAATGTTCGTAGAAGCGGGTGTTCTGCGGCAAAAGATAGTTGGAGCGCACCGCCGTGGTGTTGCGCCCGACATTGCCCGAGCCCAGCCAGCCTTTTTCCAGCACCGCGACATTGGTGATGCCGTGCTCCTTGGCGAGGTAATAGGCGGTCGAGAGCCCATGGCCGCCGCCACCGATGACGATCACATCATAGGACGCCTTGGGGTCCGGCTTGCGCCAGGCCGGTTTCCAGTCCTGGTTGCCGTTGAGCGCGTTCTTGAGCAGCGAAAAGGCTGAGTATTCCGCCATTCTTCCTGTCGTCCTTTTGGTGCGAGCCGGCAGACTATAGAGCAGGCGAGAAGCGCAAAGCCAAGATTGCGCCATCGCTTTTCGACAGGCCGACTTCGATCCGCGCCGAGGCCCGCGGATGGAGACGTCTTGCCGCCTGATAGGCCGGTCTTTATCAAGGGCAGGATTTTCGAAGATTTTTCGGCCGTGAGTCGCCCGTCACGTCATGATTTTCCGACTGCTCCGCCTGATCCTGATCGCCATTGTCGCCGTCGCGGCGCAGCCCTCGCCCGGCGCGATGGCGCAGGCGATCGGCCAGGGCTCCACGCAGCTCATCGCCGACCAGACCAAGGCCATCCAGGATCTGACGGCCAAGACCGACGGACTGGAGAAGAAGTTAAGCGCCCCAGACCAGGACGATGCCGGCCTTGTCGATATCCGCTTGCAGCTCGAGGATATTTCACGGGCAGCGCTGAACAGCGCGCTCGCGTTCCGATCGCGCCTCAACGACATCAATGCGCGCATCCAGGTATTGGGGCCGCCGCCGGCCCAGGGGCAGCCGCCGGAGCCGGCGATCGTCGCCAACGAGCGCGCGGCGCTTACGGCCGAGAAGGCCGAGATCAACGCCGTGGTCGCCGGCGCGCAGAACCTGTCCATCCGCATCAGCGGGCTGGTCGACAGGATCGCCACGCTACGCAGTCAGCTTTTCCGCAGCGTTCTGACGAAACGCTACGAGTTGAGCGATGCGCTGAGCCCGCAGGCCTTTTCCGACGCGCACGACCAGTTCACCGGCCTCTACAAGGCGGTGGCGTCCTGGCTCACCTTCGCATTGAAGTTCAAGTTCCAGGCGATGCTTGCGGCGACGCTGATGGCGCTGGCGCTGGCGGCCGTGCTGCTGATCGGGGGCAGGCGTCTCTTCGGCCGCATCTTCGAGGCCGATGCTTCGGTCGAAGAGCCGTCGTACCTGAGCCGGCTTTCGGTGGCGTTCTGGTCGACGCTGCTGCCGACCGTGGCGCTCGGCGCGTTCCTCGCCTCGACCGTGTTCTTCTTCAACTATTACAACGTCCTGCGCGGCGACATCGGCGAATTCCTCAACGCGCTGCTCTCGGTCGTCGCGGTGGCGTTCTGCGTCAACCGGCTGACCAATGCCGCCCTAGAGCCGCGGCTGCCGAACTGGCGGCTTATTCCAGTCGCAACCGGACCGGCGCGTTGGCTGGTGCGGCTGGCCACCGCCATGGCCGTGGTCCTCGGCTTCAACTACTTCCTGTCCGTCGTCAACGAGAAGATGGGCTCGCCGCTGTCGCTGACGATCGCCAGGAGCTTCGTTGCCACCGTCATCGTGGGCGTCATCCTGATCCTGATGGGTGTGCTGAAGCCTTTCAGGGCGAAGGACGGCTCGTGGCGTCCGTGGCCGGCTTGGCTTCGCTTCATTGCCATCGGGCTCGGCGTCTCCACAATCGCCGCGGCACTGCTCGGCTATATCGGTCTTGCGCTTTTCGTCTCTATTCAGGTCGTCGTCACCGGCACCACGCTGATCACCGCCTATATCGGCTTCCTGTCGGCGCGGGCGATCGGCGAGGAGGGCGGCTTCGCCGACACTTCGGTCGGGCGCTGGCTGTCAGCCAATTCCAGCTATGAGGACACCGCGCTCGACCAGCTCGGCCTGGTGGTCAGCATCGCCATCAACCTGATGATCGTGCTGGTGTTCCTGCCGCTGATCCTCTTGATGTGGGGCTTCCAGCCCGGCGATATCGAAACCTGGGCCTTTAAGCTCGCAACGGGCGTGACCATCGGGTCGGTGACCATCTCGGTGCTCGGCATCCTCACCGGCATCGTCGTTTTCGCCATCGGCTATTTTCTCACGCGTTGGTTCCAGGGTTGGCTCGACGGCTCGGTCATGGCGCGCGGCAAGGTCGACACCGGCGTGCGCAATTCGATCCGGCTGGCGGTTGGCTATGCCGGCGTCGCGCTTGCAGCGCTGGTCGGCATATCGGCGGCGGGCATCGATCTTTCCAATCTGGCGCTGGTCGCCGGCGCACTTTCGCTGGGTATCGGCTTCGGCTTGCAGAACGTCGTCTCGAACTTCGTCTCCGGGCTGATCCTGCTTGCCGAGCGACCGTTCAAGGTCGGGGACTGGATCGTCGCCGGCGACATCAGCGGCACGGTCAGAAAGATAAGCGTGCGCGCCACCGAGATCGAGACGTTCCAGCGCCAGTCGGTGATCCTGCCGAACTCGAACCTCATCAACAATGCGGTCGGCAACTGGACGCACCGCAACAAGCTTGGCCGCGTCGACATCAAGGTGGGCGTCGCCTATGGCAGCGACGTCAAGCGCGTCCACGCCGTCCTGCTCGGTATTTGCCGCGCCCATCCGATGGTGCTCAAGAACCCCGAGCCCTTTGTGCTGTTTGCCAATTTCGGCCCGGCTGCACTGGAATTCGAGATCCGCGTGTTCGTGGCCGACGTGTTGAACGGCAGCATCGTCCAGAACGACATCCGTTTCGCGATCTTCGACATCTTCGAAGACGAGCACATCGAGATCCCGTCGGCGCCCCGCGCCGTGGTCGAGAGCAAGAAGCGTGAGTCATGGCCGATCGACGACGACAAGATCGAGGCCGAATTCGCCGAACGCGAGCGGCTGGAAGCGGAGGCCGCGGCCGAGCAGGCGCGTCTGGCTAAAACCAAGAGAAGAGGCCGCAAGCCCGACCCCGACTAGCTTTGGCGGCCGCCGAAGCCGATTGTGGCATGAATGCGGCATTCAGTTGCGGTTCACGTTACATCTCATATAAGCTCTCACGCCAAGGGCGAGAATGCCTTGCGAAATTGAACAGAGGCGGTGTGGAAACACCGGAATTGCAATGTGGAAGTCTGTCGTTGCCGCCGTCGCTTTCCTGGCCCTTAGCGGTTCGGCTTTTGCCGCCAGCGCGGTCAACAAGGACGCCCAGACGCGGACGTTGATCGTGACCGAAGGCGGCGGCAAGACCGAGCTGGCGCTGGCCGCCGGCGAGACGGTGGAGTTCTGCCCGAATGGCTGCTTCGTCACTCTGCCCAATGGTGATCTCGAAGCGCTGACCGGTTCGGAAACGGTCGAGATCTCCGGCGGCGTCGCGCGGATCAAGTAAGAACTCCTTGAATATGATCGGCAAGGCCGGGCGTTTGTCCGGCCTTTTATCGTTCCGGTAGCCGCTGCTTAACGATAACGCCGGAAGTGTTCCCGTCGTGGTTAAGCTCAAGACTGCCAGCTGCCAGGTCGGCTTCCAGGCCTAGGACTTCGGGGTTTTCGCCTGAGCGAAATCGCATGTGGAGCCGAGCTGGCGCGCCGGGTCGCGCGGCATCCGCGATGTGTCGCAAACAGGCGGTAGCTCAATCTGCGTCCTCTGCATATTCTGGCGCAATTCGAACGGGCGCCGGCGCGCCCGCTTTAGCACTTTGGAGTCGCGGGCATGGCAGAGTTTCCGAAAAAGGCGAAGGTCGT
>NZ_RZSN01000443.1:0-221 GCF_003997315.1 Mesorhizobium sp. M1A.F.Ca.IN.020.04.1.1 | reverse complement strand
CTCTCTCGGTTCAGCTGGCTTACGGCATCGATCTCATCAGCGAGCACATCAAGCTTGTCATCGGCGACGAATGGAATTTGCGCAGACGGCATTCGAATGTCGCAGCATGGCGGGCTCTACTTCCTGATCGCGATGGCATCCTCGATTGGATCGACGGAGACGGTCGCGCGGCTGCTATACCAGGTGTCACCGAGGTTAAGTTGTACGCAAAACCCAAGACG
>NZ_RZSN01000442.1:0-326 GCF_003997315.1 Mesorhizobium sp. M1A.F.Ca.IN.020.04.1.1 | reverse complement strand
GCGCCCACTGGACGTTCGTCAGTTCGTACCGTTTGGCCATCCGTCGCGCTCCGAATCAGAACCCTCGGAACGCAATGAATCAACGCCAAACCGCGTTGAGAATCCTGAATGTAGATTGGACCTAGATACGACAGGTGACCTCAAATGAGGCGTCTTGCATGGCTTCTACACCTGCCTGAATGCCAGAACTGCGTTCGTGCCGCCCATGGCGAAGGCGTTGCTCATGGCGACGCGCACCTTGCGCTCGCGCGGCACATTGGGCGTGATGTCGAGGTCGCAAGCGGGATCTGGCTCGCGATAGTTGGCGGTCGGCGGCACGACGTCCT
>NZ_RZSN01000441.1:0-332 GCF_003997315.1 Mesorhizobium sp. M1A.F.Ca.IN.020.04.1.1 | reverse complement strand
CTCCGCTGCAAAGCTTTGAACCTCCGTCGCATTCGCTGCCAAGCGATAAGCAGGCATTGGAACATCGGCCTTCGCGAGGAGCTGACGTTGAGTGTACTTGTCGCAGCATCTTTCAATGGATATGGGGTCCGGCCCCGGCAGATCGAAATGCTGGCAGAGCTTGCCAACTGTCGCAGAGACCGACTCGTCATTGCCCGCAAAGCCCGTAATGCCAGCAATGTCATACCTCACGCTTAACCGGGAACATTCGCGGATCAGCGCATCAAGATTGCCTGAATCGACTTGGATTGCCTCAAGCTTTTCGGCCGCAAGATAATCGTATTGAGTTGGGT
>NZ_RZSN01000043.1:0-36162 GCF_003997315.1 Mesorhizobium sp. M1A.F.Ca.IN.020.04.1.1 | reverse complement strand
GCATTGGACGATCCACTGCGTGCTCGGCACCTCCATCGGCCCCATCAATACCTTGCCGCCATTGTCGGTGACACGCTTGGCGGCGGCGTCGATCGCGTCGACGTTGAAATAGAACTGCCAGACCGGGACCGGGATCTGCGGCGGCTTGTTCATCATGCCGCCGCCGGATTCGGGGCCGGCGCCGAAGGTCTGGTAGATGCCCATCTCGCCCATGTCGAACTGACCGGCGCTCTCCCAGCCGAACTGGCTGGAATAGAAGTCGAAAGCGGCTTTCCAGTCCGAGGTGTAGAGCTCGTGCCAGCCAACATGGCCGGGCGTGGTAGCGGGTACCGGCGGCTGCTCGGGCTGGTTGGGCTGCAGGAACATGAAGGTCGCGCCCTGCGGGTCGGCGACGACGGCGAAGCGACCGACGCCGGGAATATCATCCGGCGCGCGATGAACGGCACCGCCAGCGTCCTTGAGCGCCTTCGTCGAGGCATCGACGTCCTTGGTGTAGATGTAACCGAGCCAGGCCGGCGGCATGCCCATCTTGGCGGCATCCTCCGGCATCGTCATCAATCCGCCGACGCCGCGCAGGCTGGAATTCACCACGATATAGCGCGGCATGCCCGACGCCTTGTCGAAGGGCTCGGCCCGCCAGCCGACGACAGCAGTATAGAAAGCCTCGGCGGCGTCGAGGTCGGTGGTCATCAGTTCGTACCAGAAGAAGGGTTTTGCGGCATTCGGCATGGTCGGTCTCCTCACCGGTTCAGGCAGCGATCGCGGTTCCGATCCATCGTAGGACGATCTCGGCGACAGAAATCCGACATCTGGACCAGAAATCGAGAACGGCAAGGCGCTCATGCATGTCACTCAAAAATGCGCAGCGGTTTTGGGCGGCCGACACGCATCAAAATCGGAGCTTGAAGCGCGTCGGCCAATCCGTTCTGCGCGAAGCGCCATAGGAACCGTGATCTTGCATGGCCCGGGGTTTTAGCCTTTGCTGCGGGCAACGAGGGGCTGTCTTCCATGCGTGAATGTCGCTTACGCCCGAGAGTGGCTTTGTGCCATCGCGAGGAGCTCGACCCTGGTCCGAGCGGGGATTGGACCCAGCTTAACGACGACGATTTCCGCGCGCTCGCCTCGCGCCTGTCAGACGAGGCCGACGAGGGGCCGCTCTGGGTGTTCGCTTATGGCTCGCTGATCTGGAAGCCGGCGTTGGAATCCATCGAGCAACGCCGCGCCTCCGCCTATGGCTGGCATCGCTCCTTCTGCCTCGACATGGTGCGCTGGCGAGGCAGCGCCGCGCAGCCGGGGTTGATGATGCTCGAGCGCGGCGGCTTTGTGACGGCGTCGTCTATCGTCTGCCGGACGGCGAGAAGCCCGCCCAGATCGAGAGATTGCTGCGGCGAGAAATCGACGATCATGAAAGCGTCAGCTCGGTCCGGTGGGTTCCGGTACGCACGGCGCAAGGATCGCTGCGGGCGCTGGGTTTCTGGGTCGGGGTACGGGTAGGGGCACGTCGCTCAGGCAGCCGCTCGAAAGGGTGGCAAAGATACTGACACGCGCGTGCGGCCATGTAGGTTCCGGCGCCGAATATCTTTACTACACCGTCAGCCACCTCGAAACATTCGGCATCCATGACGGCAATCTGTGGCGCCTGCAGGAGCTCGTGGCCGACGAGATCAGGTCGATCCATCCCTCCAGGATTGAATGCGCTGAACCGACAGACATCGGCGTGGCGAAACATGACTAATACTATCATGTTTTTATGCAAGCAATACAGCAGCTTGGCCGAAAATTGACCAATTGATAAAAAAATAAAACGTGCTAGCCTTCCTCAAAACAAACAAGGGGAACTGGAATGGCGACTGGTCATTTCATCGAAGGCATAGCCGGCGGCCGGCTGTCTGCCGAGCAGTATGCCGATAATTTTTCCGACCTGCACCCGCCGCTCGATCATCACGAGGCGCTGGTCGAGTCCGATCGCTGCTATTTCTGCTACGATGCGCCGTGCATGAATGCATGCCCGACCTCGATCGATATCCCGATGTTCATCCGGCAGATCGCGACCGGCAATCCGCTGGGCTCGGCCAAGACCATCTTCGACCAGAACATTCTTGGCGGCATGTGCGCCCGCGTCTGCCCAACGGAGACGCTGTGCGAAGAGGTCTGCGTGCGCGAGGTGGCGGAGGGCAAGCCGGTGCAGATCGGCCGCCTGCAGCGCTATGCGACCGACGTCGCGATGGATGAGGGCAAGCAGTTCTACAAGCGCGCCGAACCGACCGGAAAAACGGTCGCCGTGGTCGGCGCCGGGCCAGCGGGCTTGGCGGCGGCCCATCGCTTGGCCCGCCACGGCCACGATGTGACGATCCTCGAAGCGCGGCCGAAGGCTGGCGGCCTCAATGAATACGGCATCGCGGCTTACAAGAGCGTCGACGATTTCGCTCAGGCCGAGGTCGACTACGTCACCGCGATCGGCGGCATCGACATCCAGAACGGCAAAGCGCTCGGACGGGACTTCCAGCTTTCCGACCTGATCCGCAACTACGATGCGGTGTTCCTTGGCCTCGGGCTCGGCGGCGTCAATGCGCTGCGCGCCGAAGGCGAGGATACGGATGGCGTCGCCAACGCGGTCGAGTTCATCGCCGAACTCAGGCAGGCAAGCGACCTTTCCAGCCTGCCGGTCGGCCGCCGCGTCGTCGTCATCGGCGGCGGCATGACGGCGATCGACGCCGCGGTGCAGTCGAAGCTGCTCGGCGCCGAGGAGGTGACGATCTGCTACCGGCGCGGCCAGGAGCATATGAATGCCTCCGGCTTCGAGCAGGATCTGGCCGCCGCGAACGGCGTCACGATCCGCCACTGGCTGCAGCCGAAGCGCGTCATCGCCGAGAACGGCAAAGTGTCGGCCATCGAGCTCGAATACACAGCCATGAATGGCGACAAGCTCGCCGGTACCGGCGAAATGCTGAGGCTCAACGCCGACCAGGTGTTCAAGGCGATTGGCCAGAGCTTTGTGCCGGCTCATCTCAACGGCAGCGTTGCCTCCATCGAGCTCGATGGCGGCCGCATCAGGGTCGATGCCGAGGGCCGCACCTCGCTGGCGAAAGTCTGGGCGGGCGGCGACTGCATCTTCGGCGGCGACGACCTGACGGTCTCGGCCGTGGCGCAAGGCCGCGACGCCGCCGAATCCATCCACCGGGCACTGACCTCTAACGGGAGGGCATGAGCATGGCAGACATCCGCAACACCTTCGTCGGCATCAAGTCGCCAAATCCGTTCTGGCTGGCTTCGGCGCCGCCGACCGACAAGGCCTATAATGTCGAACGCGCCTTCAAAGCCGGCTGGGGCGGCGTGGTCTGGAAGACGCTTGGCGAAGAGGGCCCGCCGGTCGTCAACGTCAACGGCCCGCGCTACGGCGCGATCTGGGGCGCCGACCGCCGGCTGCTCGGCCTGAACAATATCGAGCTGATCACCGACCGCGACCTGCAGACCAATCTGCGCGAGATGAAGCAGGTGAAGATGAACTGGCCGGATCGGGCGCTGGTCGCCTCGATCATGGTGCCTTGCGAGGAGGAAAGCTGGAAGGCGATCCTGCCGCTGGTCGAGGAGACCGGCGCCGACGGCATCGAGCTCAATTTCGGCTGCCCGCACGGCATGAGCGAACGCGGCATGGGCTCGGCGGTGGGCCAGGTGCCGGAATATATCGAGATGGTGGTGCGCTGGTGCAAGCAGTACACGCGCATGCCGGTCATCACCAAGCTGACGCCGAACATCACCGACATCCGCAAGCCGGCGCGCGCCGCCAAAGCCGGCGGCACCGACGCGGTGTCGCTGATCAACACCATCAACTCGATCACCGGGGTTGACCTCGACAGTTTCGCGCCGCAGCCGACCATCGATGGCAAGGGCTCGCATGGCGGCTATTGTGGCCCGGCGGTGAAGCCGATCGCGATGAACATGGTGGCCGAGATCGCGCGCGATCCGGAAACGCACGGCCTGCCAATCTCGGGCATCGGCGGCATCACAACCTGGCGGGATGCTGCCGAATTCATGGCACTCGGCGCCGGCAACGTGCAGGTCTGCACCGCGGCAATGACATACGGCTTCAAAATCGTGCAGGAGATGATCGCGGGGCTGGAGAACTGGATGGACGAGAAGGGCCACGCCTCGCTGTCCGACATCATCGGCCGCGCCACACCCAATGTCACGGACTGGCAGTATCTCAACCTCAACTATGTCGCTAAGGCGCATATCGACCAGGACGCGTGCATCAAATGCGGGCGCTGCCACATCGCCTGCGAGGACACCTCGCATCAGGCGATCACCAGCATGGTCGACGGCGTCAGGCATTTCGAGGTGATCGAGGCCGAATGCGTCGGGTGCAATCTTTGCGTCAATGTCTGCCCGGTCGAGGGCTGCATCACCATGGAACCGCTGGCCGCCGGCGTGCTGGATCAGCGCACGGGCATACCGGTGTCGCCGGTCTACGCCAACTGGACGACGCATCCGAACAATCCGATGGCCAAGGTGGCCGCGGAGTAGGGAACACTTTTGAAAGAAATGCAGCGCCTTCGGGTGCCGTTTTTCGTTACCTATATTGCAGATAAGAATTATCCATGATAGGTACTATCCATGAATTGGAGCCAAAGATCGTGAAGCTGGGAGAGGGCGTCGAAGCGGCGATCCACTGCGCCGCCATGCTTGCCGGCGTCGACGGCAACAGCACCATGTCGGGCGCGGCCATGGCCGAGGCGTTCGGCCTGTCGCCGAGCTATCTCTTGAAGCATCTCAATCAGCTGACAACGGCGCGCATCCTGGAATCCGTGCCGGGGCCGGCAGGCGGCTACAGGCTGGCGCGGCCGGCCGAGCGGATCACGCTGCTCGACATCGTGCTTGCGGTCGAGGGCAGGGAGCCTGCCTTCCGCTGCGGCGAGATCCGCCAGCGCGGCCCGGTCAAGCTCGACGCGTCGGCCTATGTCAAACCGTGCGGCATCAATGCCGCGATGCTGAGGGCCGAGCGCGCTTATCGCGCCGCGCTTGCCGATGCAAAGCTCTCCGACATCGTCGCCGATTTCATGAACGACGCCGATCCCCGCACCGTCGCCGCAAGCTGCGCCTTCGTCGAACGCCATCAGCGGGCGCAGAAAGTTCAACAACCAAGCAAAGCGTGAAAGGTAAGAGAATGAAACAGAGGCTGCAGTTCTTCGCCAAGGCGCCTGAAATCATGAAGGCGGTGATGGCGCTCAACAAGGCCGTCGAGGAGTGCGGGCTGAAAGAAAGCCTGATGCACCTGGTCAAGCTCAGGGCTTCGCAGATCAATGGCTGTTCCTATTGTGTCGAGATGCACAGCCGCGAGGCAAGGCGAGATGGCGAAACGGAGCAGCGGCTTTATTTGGTCGCCGCCTGGAAGGAGTCGCCGCTGTTTTCCGAGCGCGAGCGCGCCGCGCTCGCCTGGACCGAGAAGGTGACGAACATCTCCGACAACGGCGTTCCGGACGATCTCTACGCCAGGACGCTGGAGCAGTTCTCCGAGGAAGAGCTGGTCAAGCTGACGGTGGTGATCGGCATGATCAACACGTGGAACCGGCTCTGCGTGTCGTTCCACGCCATCCATCCGATGCCAGCCGCCAAGGCTGCCTGACCATCCAAAGCCGCGCGGATCCGAAGACGGTTCCGCGCGGCTTTCATTTGCGAGATCAATGACATGTTTGAGAATCTTCAGAACGAGACTCTGTTTGCCGCGCGCCTGCTGCTCGGCGGCGCCTTCGTCATTGCCGGCCTGCGCAACGCCCAGCACAAGACCTGCTCATCCCGATGATGGCGGCACGCGGCGTGCCGTAGGCAGGGCCGGCATTGTGGCTGGACATGTCCTGCAGGTCGCGCCGGACGGCTGGTGATCGGCGTCTTGTTCACCGCGCTGGCGGCGGCAAGCCTGATCCTGTTCCTGATCGTCGCGACGCCGATGTTTCACAATTTCTGGGATCATCAGGGTCCGGATCGCGCCTCACGCATCAACGGCTTCGTCGCCAATGTCGCCCTGGCCGCGGGTTCCTGGCGCGGGTCTATGCCTGACAACTGCACTCGGATTCCGCGCAGTCGATGGCGCCGCGTTAATCGGTTTGTCGCGATTGTCCTGTATTAGCAAAAAACAGGTTCGCCCGTCGGAGCGTTCATGGAGCAGAACTGGACTGCATTCTGGGCACGCGTTTCGGATGCCTTCCACCAGGCGCTGGTGATCGGCATCGACAAGTCGAGCGACGGGCCGGACACGCCGATCATCGAATTCGCCGACCGACTGGGCAAGACCTGGCGTTTCTACTCGCACCTGCCGGTCAACAGAACGACCGGGAACGTCGGCGCAGCGGTCGAAGTGATTTATGACCCTCTCCACCCGAAGCGGGCGCGGGAAGTGGGCCGCCCGCTGATGAAGGCAGTCCACCTGGTTGTCTGGTATGCGGTCGTCGCCGGGCTGATGGTGCTGGCCTTCCTGCCCGGCCTCATTTCCAATTGATCCATTCAGGCGGCGAAGCGCAGGCCGCCGTCGCAGGTCAGCACCTGGCCGGTCATGAAACCGTTGGACACCAGGAAGGCGATCGCGTCGGCGACGTCCTCGGCGCGGCCGATACGGCCGACCGGCGTCTTTCCGGCGTACTCGGCAAAGACCGCCTGCCGCTCTTCGCCCGATAGAAAATCCCACCAGGGCGTATCGATGACGCCGGGGGCCACGACGTTGACGCGCAGCGGCTTCAGTTCAACGGCCAGGATCGGGACTACGGTCAAAAGCATGCCGTTGATGGCGCCGATGCCGGCAATGCCGGGTGCTGCGATCTGCGCCGAGACGGCCGAAATGAAAGTGACCGATCCGGCTTTGTTCAAGGTCGGCAGGGCCGCTTGCAAGCAGCCTAGCTGCGGCTTGATCTTCTCGTCGACGCCGCCGCCGATGTCGGCAAGGTCGAGGGTCGCGAACGGCCCAAGGCCCTTGCCGCCGCTTGCGGCGAGAACGAGATGATCGAATGGGCCGAGACCATCGAAGAAGTGCCGGACCGCGTCCGGCTTGGTCGCGTCGAAAGCGGCCTTGCCGACGGTGCCGCCGAGGCTCTTCCAGGCGTTGTTCAGCTTGTCCTCGCTGCGGCCGGTGATCGTCACCTTCATCGTGGGGCTGAGCAGCCGTTTGGCTGTGGCAAGGCCAATGCCAGACGAGCCGCCGATGATGACGCAATGTTCGATTCTCATGAATGCTGTTCCTTGGATGTCGCGGAAGATTGTCCGGTCAGTTCGAGGCTGAGCGCCCGCAACCGGCTGCGGGCTTTTTCGTCATAGGCCTGGGCATCGGCGCGCGCTTCCCGCTGGCCATCGAAATAGAGGCCGCTGCGCCCTTCGAGCGCCGGAGATATTGCCAAGTTGAGGATCGCGTCGGCGCCGGTCTCGACCGAGCTCCACGGTGTGATGCCGGCCTGCCGGACCATGGTGGTATCCATGTAGCTTGCCGGATGGAGTGCATTGACGGTGACGCCGCTGCCTTCGAGCTGCTCGGCCAGATCGATGGTGAACAAGATCTGCGCCAGCTTGCTCTGGCAATAGGCGCGCACGCCGCTATAGCCGCGGGCCAGATTGATATCGTCGAAATCGATCGCCTGCTGGCCGGCGGAGGCGACATTGACGATGCGCGCCGGCGCGCTTGCCTTCAGCAAGGGCAAAAGCTCCGATGACAGCAGGAAGCCTGCGAGATAGTTTACGGCGAAGCGCATTTCGTAGCCGTCGACGCTCACTTGCCTTTTTGCGCCTTCGCCGCCCGTGCCGACGCCGGCATTGCTGATCAATATGTCGAGCCGGTCGGTTCCTGCCCGCACGGCGCCGGCAAGGCGGCGCACTTCGGCGAGCGACGAAAGATCCGCAAGCAGAAATTCGGCGTTGCCGCCCTCGGCTTCGATGGCAGCGACTGTCGCCTTGGCGCGAGTTTGGTCGCGGCCATGTACCAGCACGCGGGCGCCGGCAGCGCCGAGCCTTTCAGCGACCACGCGGCCAACCCCGTCGGTCGAGCCGGTGACGAGAACGGTCTTATTCTTAAGTTCCATGTTCAGAGCCTCCTTATGCTGCTCTGAACGCAAGATGGGGCGCGGCGCGCAGGCCAAACAGTTCAATTTTTATCCTGGTATCGATACTGCTATAATAGCTGCATGGATGCCGTGCCCCATTCCCCTGACGACAGCCGCCGCCGCGAGCTCGGCGCTTTCCTGCGCTCGCGCCGGGAGCGGCTCTCGCCTGCCGACATTGGGATTGCGAGCGGCGCCAGGCGGCGTACGCCCGGGCTGAGGCGCGAGGAAGTGGCGATGATCGCCGGCGTCGGCACCACCTGGTACACCTGGCTGGAGCAGGGGCGGGACGTGCGGCCCTCGGTCGAGGTGCTGACCGCGCTCTGCGAGGCGCTGCGCCTGGACGCCGTCGAGAAGCGGCATCTGTTCATCCTTGCCGGCCGCCAGCAGCCGGAGCAGCGCACGGCGACGTCTGAAAAGGTCGACGCCACACTGCTGCACATGCTGGGGAGCCTCGTCCTACAGCCGGCTTATGTGGTTGGCCGGCGTTGGGATGTGCTCGCCTGGAATCCGGCGGCGGTCGCCTTGTTCGGCGACTATGGCCTGCTGGAGGGCGATGCCCGCAACATCGTCCATCTGGTGTTCACAAGCCCGCATCACCGCCGGCTGCTGGTCGACTGGGAAGCGCTTGCCCGCGTGGTGCTCGCTTCGTTTCGCGCGGAGAGCGCCAAATATGTCGGCGATCCGGATTTCGAGCGGCTGATCGCGCTGATGATGCGCTCAAGCCCGGAGTTCCGTGATTGGTGGCCGCGGCGGGACGTGGCGAGAAGGCTGACGGGCGTGAAACATGTCCGCCATCCCACAGCCGGCCCGATGGCTTTCGAGCATATGAGCCTGTCGATCGACGACGGCTCAGACATGCGGCTGATCGTCTACACGCCGTTGCCCGAGCAGAATACGATCGCCAAGCTCAAGAAGCTGCTGGAAGAGAAGCCCCCCGAGCGGCGCAGCGCCTGATCTTCGCCCGACCTAAGCTTTCGGCTTCAGCCCATCGAGGAACAGTTGCTCCAGGAACCGGGCAGCATCCTCGAAGCGACCGTCGCCGCCGCGGTCGGGGCCGAGCACGGCGCGCACCTGGACGTCGAAATCGGCGTAATGCTGCGTCGTCGCCCAGATCGAGAAGATCAGATGCCAGGGGTCGGTGCGGGCGATCTTGCCGGCGCGCATCCAGCCCTTGATGACGGCGGCCTTCTCCTCGACCAGCGTTTTCAGCTCGCCCTCCAGCATCGGCATGATGCGCGGCGCGCCCTGCAGGATCTCGTTGGCGAAGAGCCGGCTTTCGCGTGGAAAATCGCGCGCCATTTCGAGCTTGCGGCGGATGTAGCTTCTGAGCTCGGTCATCGGATCGCCGATATCGTCAAGCTCGCGGAGCGGCGCCAGCCAGGTGTCCAGCAGCCGCTGCATCAATGTCTCGTGAATGTCCTCCTTGCGGCGGAAGTAATAGAGAAGGTTCGGCTTCGACATGCCGGCGGCTTCGGCAATCTGGTCGATGGTCGAACCGCGAAAACCGTTGGCGGAGAAGACTTCCAGCGCGGCTTCCAGGATGAGCTCGCGCTTTTCCTGCTGGATGCGGGTGCGGCGTGGAGCTGAGCCTTCCATCCTGTCCGTCATCCTTGCCGGCTGCTGCCGTGTGGGCACTCTGGACCAATTCTCTGGACCAGTTTTTCTCCGAGCCGTGGAGCGCGCTTTCGATGCCGCATTTCCGTTAGTAGTCCCTTGACCGCCGACAGGGCGGTGCTAACGTTTGTCCAACCGGTCAAAATTTTGCGTAGCACGAAAACGCAACGAAGACCAAGCCTTGGGAAGACCAAGCGTTAGCGCACAGAAACAGGTTACAAGGGGAAATCTTGGTCATGTCCAACCGGCTGAAAGTCACGCCGAACGATCTCAGCGCATTCTGGATGCCGTTCACGGCAAATCGGCAGTTCAAGCAGGCGCCGCGCATGTTCGTGTCCGCCAAGGACATGCACTACACGACGAGCGATGGCCGCAAGGTGCTCGACGGCACTGCAGGCCTCTGGTGCGTCAACGCCGGCCACTGCCGGCCGAAGATCACCGAGGCCATTCAGCAGCAGGCCGCCGAACTCGACTATGCGCCGGCCTTCCAGATGGGCCACCCGATCGTCTTCGAACTGGCGAACCGCCTGGTCGATATCGCGCCGAAGGGCATGCACCATGTGTTCTTCACCAATTCCGGTTCGGAATCGGTCGAGACCGCGTTGAAGATGGCGATCGCCTATCACCGTGTCCGAGGCGAGGGCTCGCGCACCCGGCTGATCGGCCGCGAGCGCGGCTATCACGGCGTCAATTTCGGCGGCATTTCGGTCGGCGGCATCGTCGCCAACCGCAAGATGTTCGGCACGCTGCTCGGCGGCGTCGACCATCTGCCGCACACCCATCTGCCGGAGAAGAATGCCTTCTCGAAGGGCGTGCCTGAGCACGGCGCCGAATTGGCGAACGAGCTGGAGCGTCTCGTCACCCTGCATGACGCCTCGACCATCGCGGCGGTCATCGTCGAGCCGGTCGCAGGCTCGACCGGCGTCATCCTGCCGCCGAAAGGCTACCTGCAGAAGCTTCGAGAAATCTGCACCAAGCACGGCATATTGTTGATCTTCGATGAAGTGATCACCGGCTTCGGCCGTCTTGGCGCGCCATTCGCCGCCGATTATTTCGGCGTCACGCCGGATATCATGACGACGGCCAAGGGCGTGTCCAACGGCGTCATCCCGATGGGCGCGGTTTTCGTGAAGAAGGAAATCCACGACGCCTTCATGAACGGCCCGGAGCACATGATCGAGTTCTTCCACGGCTACACCTATTCGGGCAATCCGATCGCCTGCGCCGCGGCTCTCGGCACTTTGGACACCTACAAGGAAGAAGGCCTGCTAACCCGCGGCGAGGAGCTGGCGCCTTACTGGGAAGACGCGCTGCATTCGTTGAAGGGCGAGCCGCATGTCATCGACATCCGCAATATCGGCCTGATCGGCGCGATCGAGCTTGCGCCGATCGCCGGTAGCCCGACCAAGCGGGCCTTCTCGGCCTTCGTCAAAGCGTTCGAACGCGGCGCGCTGATCCGCACAACCGGCGACATCATCGCGCTGTCGCCGCCGCTGATCATCACCAAGGGCCAGATCAACGAACTGATCGACCATGTTCGCGATGTTCTGCGCTCGATAGACTAACTGCTCAAACCGCTCGGGCGGCGACGGGAACCGCCGCCCGACCGGAGACCTGAAATGAGAGGACTTTGAATGGCCGCCCCCGGGGAGAATCTGCGAATCAATTCAGACCGTTTGTGGGATTCCATCATGGAGATGGCGAAGATCGGCCCCGGCATCGCCGGGGGCAACAATCGCCAGACGCTGACCGATTCCGACAAGCAAGGCCGCGAACTGTTCAAGTCCTGGTGCGACGAGGCCGGGCTCACGATGGGCGTGGACCAGATGGGCACCATGTTCATGACGCGCGCCGGCACCGATCCGGACGCGCTGCCGATCTATGTCGGCTCCCATCTCGATACCCAGCCCACCGGCGGCAAATATGACGGCGTGCTCGGCGTGCTCTCTGGCCTCGAGGTCGTGCGCTCGCTCAATGATCTCGGCATCAAAACCAAACATCCGATCGTCGTCACCAACTGGACGAACGAGGAGGGAGCCCGTTTCGCGCCGGCCATGCTCGCCTCCGGCGTGTTCGCAGGCGTTCACACGCAGGACTATGCCTATGCCCGCAAGGATCTCGACGGCCTGAGCTTCGGCGACGAGCTGAAGCGGATCGGTTGGGTCGGCGACGAGACGGTCGGCGCGCGTAAGATGCACGCCTATTTCGAGTACCATATCGAGCAGGGGCCCATCCTCGAGGCCGAGAACAAGCAGATCGGCGTGGTGACCCACTGCCAGGGCCTGTGGTGGCTGGAATTCACGCTGACCGGCAGGGAGGCGCATACCGGCTCGACCCCGATGAACATGCGCGTCAATGCGGGGTTGGCCATGGCCCGCATCCTGGAGATGGTGCAGACGGTCGCGATGGAGAACCAGCCTGGCGCTGTCGGCGGTGTAGGCCAGGTGAAGTTCTCGCCCAACTCCCGCAACGTGCTGCCGGGCACGGTGATCTTCACTGTCGATATCCGCTCGCCCGATAAGGCGAAGCTCGACGGCATGCGCGCGCGCATCGAGAAGGAGGCGCCGAATATCTGCGAGCCGCTCGGCGTGAAATGCGCCGTCGAGGCGGTCGGCCATTTCGATCCGGTGACCTTCGATCCGACGCTGGTCGGCCGTGTCCGCACCGCCGCCGAGAAGCTGGGCTACAGCCATATGAACATCATCTCCGGCGCCGGCCACGACGCCTGCTGGGCGGCCAAGGTCGCGCCGGCGACCATGGTCATGTGTCCCTGTGTCGGCGGGCTCAGCCACAACGAGGCCGAGGACATCTCCAAGGAATGGGCGGCGGCAGGCGCCGATGTGCTGTTCCACGCGGTGGTCGAGACGGCAGGAATCGTCGAATGACCGATTAGAAATCACCTCGAAAAAGCCGCTCGCAAAGAAGCGTGAAAAGATCAGGGGAACAGCTATGACCAAAGTCATCAAGAACGGCACCATCGTCACCGCCGACCGCACGTGGAAAGCCGACGTGCTGATGCAGCACGGCAAGATCATCGCCATCGGCTCGAACCTGCATGGCGATCACGAGTTCGACGCCACCGGCTGCTATGTCATGCCGGGCGGCATCGATCCGCACACCCATCTCGAAATGCCCTTCATGGGCACCTATTCGGCCGACGATTTCGAATCCGGCACGCGCGCGGCGCTTTCGGGCGGCACGACCATGGTCGTCGATTTCTGCCTGCCGGCGCCGCAGCAGTCGCTGCTGGAGGCGCTGCAGATGTGGGACAACAAGACCTCGAAAGCTGCCTGCGACTATTCCTTCCACATGGCGATCACCTGGTGGGGCAAGCAGGTCTTCGACGAGATGGCGACCGTCGTCGACAGGGGCATCACCTCGTTCAAGCACTTCATGGCCTACAAGGGCGCGCTGATGGTCGACGACGACGAGATGTATTCCTCGTTCCAGCGCTGCGCCGATCTCGGCGCGCTGCCGCTGGTCCATGCCGAAAATGGCGACGTGGTCGCGGCACTCTCGCAGAAGCTGCTTGCCGCCGGCAATAACGGCCCCGAGGGGCATGCCTATTCGCGTCCGCCCGAAGTGGAAGGCGAGGCGACAAACCGCGCCATCATGATCGCCGACATGGCGGGCGTGCCGCTCTATGTCGTGCACGTCTCCTGCGAGCAGAGCCATGAAGCCATCCGCCGGGCACGCCAGAAGGGCATGCGCGTCTATGGCGAGCCGCTGATCCAGCACCTGACGCTCGACGAGAGCGAATATTTCAACAAGGACTGGGACCATGCGGCGCGGCGCGTGATGAGCCCGCCTTTCCGCAGCAAGTGGCACCAGGATTCTCTGTGGGCGGGCCTGCAGGCCGGATCGCTGCAGGTGGTGGCGACAGACCACTGCTCCTTCACCACCAAGCAGAAGCGCAACGGCGTCGGCGACTTCACCAAGATCCCGAACGGCACCGGCGGCCTCGAGGATCGTTTGCCCGTGCTTTGGACGACCGGCGTCAACACCGGTCGGCTGACGATGAACGAGTTCGTCGCGGTGACCTCGACCAACATCGCCAAGATCCTCAACATGTATCCGAAGAAGGGCGCGATCGTCGAAGGCGCGGATGCCGACATCGTGGTCTGGGACCCGAAGCGCAAGAAGACGATCACGGCCAAGAACCAGCAGTCGGTGATCGACTACAACGTCTTTGAGGGTTTCGAGGTGACAGGGCTGCCGCGCTTCGTCTTTTCGCGCGGCGAACTGTCGATCGAAGAAGCGGACGTCAAGGCCAAGGTCGGGCACGGGGAGTTCGTGGCGCGCGAACCGAACGCCGCTGTCAACCGCGCGCTTTCGACCTGGAAGGAGATCAGCGCACCGCGCAAGGTGGAGCGCACGGGCATTCCGGCGACCGGAGTTTGAGCGTGCGCGCAACTCACCTTCTGACCGGGGCAGCCGTGCTGCTGGCCGCCGGCCAAGCTTTCGCCGCCGGCATCGATCTCTCCAAGCCCTGGGGCAACAAATCCGGCTGCATCAACAAGAACGGCCAGGAGGTCTATGCCGAGGACATGCTGCTGTTGACGAGCGAGGCGTTCGTCACGGTCGCCAGCGCCTGCACCTTTACCGACAAGAGACCCCAGGCGAATGGCTCCCTTGTGGTGACGGCGCAGTGCGAGGCGGAAGGCGAGGAGGGGCAGACGCCGGCCCAGTTCATCATCAAGCGCAGCGCCAAGAACGCCAAGAGAGTGGTGATCGCCGACAAGGACGGCAACGCGATGGGAGAAGTCTCCCGGTGCAAATGACGGCGGTCCCGTCGACCTCAGGCAACCAACGCATCCAGTTCCGGCATCAGGACCACGCTTTCCTGCTCGTTGGGATCGGTGCGGGCGATGACCGCCGAAGAGGGCGCTCCGCTCAGATTGGCGGGCAGATGCGGCACGCCCGCCGGAATGTAGAACAGGTCGCCGGCCTTGACGACTTCGTGATGCTCGAGCCGGTCGCCATACCAGGTGTGGACCTCGCCGGAGAGCACATAGATCGCGGTCTCGTGGTTCTCATGCATATGCGCCTTGGCGCGGGCGCCGGGCGGCATGGTGAGAAGATGCATACAAATGCCGGAGGAGCCGACGGTTTCGGCGGCTATACCGGCGAAATAGCTCAAGCCTTGCTTGCCTTCATAAGTGCTTTCAGGGCGAATAAGGTGGCATGTGGGTTTAGGCGACATCGGCAAGGCTCCGGGCGTCGATCAAGTGGGACTGGACGAGTGGAAAGCAAGGCAATCGTAAAATCAACCGGATTCCGGCCGGCGCGGCAGCGGCTGCGAAAGACAGGTTTCTGCCGATGAGCGGACAGTCGCCAGCCGTCGTTTCGGCAAGCAAGCTCGGCCTCACCTTCCAGACCAATGACGGTCCGGTGCAGGCGCTGTCCAATGTCGATCTCACCATCGGCAAGGGTGAGTTCGTCTCCTTCATCGGCCCCTCCGGCTGCGGCAAGACAACCTTGCTGCGCGTCATCGCCGATCTGGAGAAGCCGACCTCGGGAACGATCTCCGTCAATGGGATTTCGCCGGAGCAGGCGCGCGAGAAGCGGGCTTACGGCTATGTCTTCCAGGCGGCGGCGCTGTTTCCTTGGCGCACAATCGAGCGGAATGTGGCGCTGCCGCTGGAAATCATTGGCCTCAGCCAGGCCGAGCAGGCGGAACGCATCAAGCGAACCCTCGAACTCGTCAACCTCTCCGGCTTCGAGAAGAAGTATCCCTGGCAGCTGTCCGGCGGCATGCAGCAGCGCGCCTCGATCGCGCGCGCGCTCGCCTTCGACGCCGATTTGCTTTTGATGGACGAGCCGTTCGGCGCGCTCGACGAGATCGTGCGCGATCATCTGAACGAACAGCTTCTCGAACTCTGGGATTCGACCAACAAGACGATCTGCTTTGTCACTCACTCGATCCCCGAGGCGGTCTATCTGTCGACCCGCATCGTGGTGATGTCGCCGCGGCCGGGCCGCGTCACCGACGTGATCGAATCCACCTTGCCCAGGAAGCGGCCGCTCGACATCCGTGAGACGCCGGAATTCCTGGCGATCGCCGCGCGCGTGCGCGACGGGTTGAGGGCGGGGCACAGCTATGATGATTGAGGGTGCTTGCCAGCGGACGGACACCCGCTGCTTCGACATCCTGGGGCGGAGCAAGCGCGAAGCCGCGCGCGTGGCGGGAGCCGACCGCCGTGATTTCGTTATCCTAGGGTGGAGCGACGCGAAGCGGAGCGCAGACCCTAGGATCCATGCCGTGACGTCGACCGAAGGCCGTAAGCGGCTCAGAATACCCGACGAGCTGAGCGCGGCGCAGGGAGCCGCATTCTGCGCCACAGCGGAGCGTCGAGATAACGGCATGGATCCTAGGGTCTGCGCCGCGTCGCTTCGCTCCTTGCTCTGCTCTAGCATGACGAAAAACGCGCAGCGCCGCGTGCTGCCGTTGCGCCGGGGGAAGGCCTGCTAAATGGACTCCATCCGTTCCAAGATCATCCCGGTCACCTCAATCCTCGCCGGCGTGGTGGTGCTCTGGTATGTCTTCGCCGTCATCCTCAATGCGCCGTTCCAGCGCGATCTCGACGCCAGAGCCAACGAAACCCCCGGCACGGTCGAATTCATCGGCAAGACATTATCGCAGCCGAAGCCGACGCTGCCGGCGCCGCACCAGGTGGCGGTGAACTTCTTCGAGAACACCTTCCTGCGCGGCATCACCTCGAACCGCAGCCTTGTCTACAATGCCTGGGTGACGCTGTCCTCGACGCTGCTCGGCTTTGCTTTCGGCACGGCGCTCGGCATCGTGATCGCCGTCGGCATCGTGCATGTGACGACGCTCGACCGCAGCCTTATGCCGTGGATCATCGCCTCGCAGACCATTCCGATCCTGGCGGTGGCGCCGATGATCATCGTGGTGCTGGCGGCCATCGGCATCACCGGGCTGATCCCCAAGGCGCTGATCTCGACCTATCTGTCGTTCTTCCCGGTTGCGGTCGGCATGGTGAAGGGATTGCGCTCGCCCGAGCTCATGCATCTCGACCTGATGCACACCTATAATACCAGCGCCTCGCAGACCTTCTGGAAACTGCGCGTGCCGGCCTCGGTGCCGTTCCTGTTCACGTCGATGAAGGTGGCGGTGGCGGCGAGCCTGGTCGGCGCCATCGTCGGCGAATTGCCGACGGGTGCTGTCGCCGGAATCGGCGCCAAGCTGCTCTCGGGCGCCTATTACAGCCAGACGATCGACATCTGGTCGGCGCTGGTTGCGGGCTCGGTGGTTGCCGCGCTTCTGGTCATGGTGGTCGGCATCGCCGGCCGCCTGGTCGACCGCGCCATGGGCGGGAGGCCGGCATGACCTGGCTGAAACCATCCTGGCAAGCGGTGCTGGCGATCCTTCTTTGCGTCGTCGCCTTCGCGCTCGGCGCGATGTCGACACCGGAAGCGGCTGCGCTGGCCGAGCCCGCCGCGACGGTTGCCTACCCATATATGGGCACCAAAGGTCTCATCCTCGGATTGCTGCTCATCGCGGCGCTGGTTTCAACGGTGAGACTCGCGCCACTTGTCGAAGCGATTGTCCTGTTCATCGGCGCCCATGTCGCAGCGTGGCTTCTGGTCAAGGGCATCGGAGGCTTCGAGGGCACGGCACTGGCGCCGTACTTTCTGGTTCTCGCGGCCGCCTGGTTGCTTGCCTGGCGCTGCGTCGCCCTGTTGTCCTCGTTACGGCCTGCAGCCAGCGGGGCCAAAACGGCGCTACGGCTGATCATTCCGGCGATCTTCGGCGCCTGGATCCTGATCATCTGGGAAGCGGTGACGCGCGGCGCCGGCATTCCTTTCATCCTTTTGCCGCCGCCGAGCGCCATCGGCGCGCGCATCGCCAACTCGCTGCCGGTCCTGGGATCGGACGTGCGGCAGACGATCTTCAAGGCGGTGCTGATCGGCTACATCGTCGGCAACCTCGCCGGCTTCGTTGTCGCCATCCTTGCTGACCGTGTGCCGTTCCTCAGGCGCGGGCTGCTGCCGATCGGGAACATGGTGTCGGCGCTGCCGATCATCGGCGTCGCGCCGATCATGGTGATGTGGTTCGGCTTCGACTGGCCGTCCAAGGCGGCGGTCGTGATCATCATGACCTTCTTCCCGATGCTGGTGAACACCGTCGCGGGGCTTGCCGTCTCCGGCCACATGGAGCGCGATTTGATGCGCACCTATGCGTCGGGCTACTGGCCGACCTTGCTGAAGCTGCGGCTGCCGGCGGCAATGCCGTTCATCTTCAATGCGCTGAAGATCAACTCGACGCTGGCGCTGATCGGCGCCATCGTCGCGGAGTTCTTCGGCACGCCCGTGGTCGGCATGGGATTCCGCATTTCGACGGAAGTCGGGCGGATGAACATCGACATGGTCTGGGCCGAAATCGCAGTTGCAGCACTTGCGGGTTCGGTCTTTTATGGCGTGGTCGCTCTTGTCGAGAGAGCCGTCACGTTTTGGCATCCCTCTGTCCGTGGTGGATAGGGGCGGTGGGTTTGGGTGCTAACTTCAGAGGGTAAAAACATGAAAAGACTGGTAATTTCTGCTCTGGCCGGGGCGATGTCGCTGGCCGCTTTCCAAGCGATGGCGGCCGACAAGGTGACGCTGCAGCTGAAATGGGTCACGCAGGCCCAGTTCGCCGGCTACTACGTCGCCAAGGCCAAGGGCTTCTACGAGGCCGAAGGGCTCGACGTCGACATCAAGCCGGGCGGGCCGGATATCGCGCCCGAGCAGGTGATCGCCGGCGGCGGCGCCGATGTGATCGTCGACTGGATGGGCGGCGCGCTGGCCGCCCGTGAAAAAGGCGTGCCGCTGGTCAACATCGCCCAGCCGTTCAAGAAAGCCGGCATGGAGCTGGTCTGCCCGAAGGACGGCCCGATCAAGACCGAAGCCGACTTCAAGGGCCACACCCTCGGCGTCTGGTTCTTCGGCAACGAGTACCCGTTCTATGCCTGGATGAACAAGCTCGGCCTCAAGACCGACGGCGGCAAGGACGGCGTCACCGTGCTGAAGCAGAGTTTTGACGTTCAGCCGCTGATCCAGAAGCAGGCGGACTGCATCTCGGTCATGACCTATAACGAGTACTGGCAGCTGATCGACGCCGGCTACAAGCCGGAGCAGCTCATCGTCTTCAACTATTCAGCCATGGGCAACGACCTGCTCGAGGACGGCCTCTACGCGCTGGAGAACAAGCTCAAGGATCCGGCCTTCGAGGACAAGATGGTGCGCTTCGTGCGCGCCTCGATGAAGGGCTGGAAATACGCCGTCGACAATTCGGATGAGGCGGCCGAGATCGTCATGGATAATGGCGGCCAGGACGAGAACCATCAGAAGCGCATGATGGGCGAAGTCGCCAAGCTGATCGACAATGCCGACGGCAAGCTCGATCCGGCCACCTATGAGCGCACCGCCAAGGCGCTGCTCGACCAGAAGATCATCGCGAAGGAGCCGTCGGGCGCCTATACGACCGCGATAACCGACAAGGCGATCAAGTAAGGTCGACCTCGCCAGTCGAGACTTAACGGGGGCGGGTGACCGCCCCTTTTTCTTTGCTGTGGTAAAATATCCGTGTGCAGGGATACAAGCGGCCTGCCAACCGTTGCAGTGGGGCATCCGCGCGCCGGGGGAGCCGCGGCGGGGCGGATGCGCGCCAGCCAGGGAGGTTCTCCAATGCGCATCCAATCATGGCCGATGCTTTCGGCCTTTGCTGTCTCGACTGCTTTGCTGCTCGCATCTTCGGCCTTGGCCGAAACTGTGAAGTACAATGCGACGCTCGACGGTAGCCAGCAGAGCCCGCCCGTCACCACCAAAGGCAAGGGAACCGCCACATTCACCTTCGACACCGCCAAGAAGAAGCTCAGCTGGAACGTCAAATATTCCGGCCTCAGCGGACCTGCGACGGCTGCTCACATTCACGGCCCGGCCGCGTCGGGTGAAAACGCACCTCCGGTGATCCCATTCAAGAAGCTCAAGAGCCCGATCAAGGGATCGGCGACGCTGACCGACGCGCAGGCAGCCGACCTCGAGGCCGGCAAGTACTACGTCAACGTCCACACCAAGGCGAATCCGGACGGCGAGATCCGCGGCCAGATCGAGAAGGCAGGCGGATCGATGTAGCGGAGTTTCCTGGCAGCAACGAGGGGGGCGACCGCCTCGTTCTGCCGGATCAGGACTTGTCGCGTATCTGTGTCAGCGTGCGGGTCGGCGTGATGGCTTCAGGATCGAGCCTGATCTCGACGATCGCCGGCTTGCCGCTGGCGCGTGCGCGCTCGAAGGCCGGAGCGAAGTCTTCGGTCCTTTCGACGGTCTCGCCATGGCCGCCATAGGCGCGGGCGAGGGCGGCGAAATCCGGGTTCTTGAGGTCGGTCGCCACGACGCGGCTCGGATATTCCCGCTCCTGATGCATGCGGATCGTGCCGTAAATGCCGTTGTTGACGACCACCACGATGATCGGCAGGTCGTATTGCACGGCGGTCGCGAACTCCTGCCCGTTCATCAGAAAACAGCCGTCGCCGGCAAAAGCGATGACCTCGCGATCCGGGTATAGGGCCTTGGCCGCGACCGCGGCCGGCGTGCCGTAGCCCATCGAGCCGGAAGTCGGCGCCGCCTGCGTGGCGAAGCGGCGGAAGCGGTGGAAGCGATGTACCCAGGTGGCGTAGTTGCCGGCGCCGTTGGTGAGGATGGCGTCTTCCGGCAGCGCCTTTTCCAGATAGGTCATGATCGGCCCCATCTGGACGGCGCCGGGGCCGGTCTGAGGCGGCGTCGACCATTCGAGATAGGCGGCATGCAGCTTTTCCGTCTCCGCCGCCCAACCGGGCGCGGCCGGACCTTTGCGTCTGGCGAAGGCTCGCACGAAGGCGGCGGGGGAGGCGTTGATCGCCAGGGTTGGCCGATAGACGCGGCCAAGCTCGCCGGCGTCGGCGTGGACATGCACCAGCATCTGGTCCGGGTATGGGCTTTTCAACAGCGTATAGTCCGAGGACGGCATCTCGCCCATGCGGCCGCCGATGAGCAGCACCAGGTCTGCCTGCTTGATCGCTGCAGCCAGCTTTGGATTGATGCCGATGCCGACATCGCCAGCATAGTTCGGATGCAAGTGGTCGAACAGCATCTGGCGGCGGAAGGAGCAGCCGACCGGCAGTGACCAGGCCTCTGCGATACGGGTGACGTCCTGAACCGCTTGAATATCCCAGCGCGTGCCGCCCAGGATGGCAATTGGCCGTTTGGCGGCATTGAGCAGGGCCTCAAGCCGGTCGATTTCGGCCTCACCAGGGCTTGTTTCGACCAGCGTATGAGCCAGCGCCATTGGGGCCTCGACCTCGCTGGTCAGCATGTCCTCGGGCATCGAGATGACGACCGGACCAGGGCGGCCCGACGTCGCCACCGCG
Source organism: Mesorhizobium sp. M1A.F.Ca.IN.020.04.1.1 (assembly GCF_003997315.1). Taxonomy (NCBI): domain Bacteria; kingdom Pseudomonadati; phylum Pseudomonadota; class Alphaproteobacteria; order Hyphomicrobiales; family Phyllobacteriaceae; genus Mesorhizobium; species Mesorhizobium sp. M1A.F.Ca.IN.020.04.1.1. The sequence continues at coordinate 15,065 of NZ_RZSN01000043.1, read as the reverse complement.
AAGGCGCGGGTGACGAATTCCGGGATGCGCGAGGCATCGTCGATCTCGACCACCCATTTGGCGATGTCGCCGAAGAAACGCTTGTAGTCGACCTCCTGAAAAGCCTCGCGCTCCTTGGCGTGACTGGCGACCTGGCCGATGAACAGGATCAGCGGCACCGAATCCTGCATGGCGATGTGAATGCCGGCCGAAGCGTTGGTGGCGCCGGGGCCGCGGGTGACAAAGCATATGCCGGGCTTGCCGGTCAGGCGCCCCTGGCAGTCGGCCATCATCGCCGCTCCGCCTTCCTGACGGCAGACGATGGTACGGATCGGCGAGTCATGCAGCGCGTCGAGCACCGCCAGATAGGATTCGCCTGGAACGCAGAAGATGCGGTCGGTGCCGTTCGCTTCGAGCGCCTCGACGATCAATTGTCCGCCGGTCTTCATTTTGCTGATCTCTCCAGTTCGGCAAGGATTTCCTCAGTGTGCTCGCCGAGACGCGGCGAGGGGCGCTCATAGACGAGCGGCGTGCCGGACATCACCATCGGCGCACGTACCGTAGGCAGCAAATTGCCATGACCGTCGTCCAGGTCGAGCCGCATGCCGCGCGCGATCGTCTGCGGGTCGGCGAACATCTGGCCGATCGTGTTGATCGGGCTTGCCGGCACGCCGGCCCCCTCTAGCTTCGCCAGCAGCGGATCGCGATCCCACGTGCTCAGCGTCTCGATGATCTGTTCGCGCAGCTTGGCGCGATTGGCGACGCGCGCCGGATTGGTGGCGAAATCCGGATTGGCTGGCAGATCGGTGAGGCCGACCGCTGCGCAGAACTTGGTGAATTGTCCGTCATTGCCGACCGCCAGGATGATATGGCCGTCCTTGACCGGCAGCACCTCGTAAGGCGCGATGTTCATATGCGCGTTGCCCATCTGCACGGGCGACTTGCCCGAGACCAGATAGTTGAGGTTCTGGTTGCCGAGCGCCGAGATCTGGCTGTCGAAGAGCGCCATGTCGATATGCTGGCCTTCACCGGTCCTTTCTGCATGGCGAAGCGCCGCCTGGATGGCGATCACCGAATAAAGCCCAGTGAACAGGTCGGAGATGGCGACGCCCGCCTTCTGCGGCTCGCGGCCGACCTCGCCGGTGATCGACATCATGCCGGCCATCGCCTGGATGATGAAATCGTACCCAGCGCGGGGCGCGTAGGGCCCGTCCTGGCCAAAACCGGTGATTGAGCAATAGATGAGACGCGGGTTGATCCTCTTCAGGCTTTCATAGTCGAGCCCGTATTTCTTGAGACCGCCAAGCTTGAAGTTCTCGATCAGCACGTCGGCCGTGGCGACGAGGCGGCGGAGCGTGTCGGCGCCCTCGGGCTTGGAGAAATCGATGGCGACCGAGCGCTTGCCGCGATTGCAGGAATGATAGTACGCCGCCGAAAGGTTCTCGCCGTCATGGCTCATGACGAAGGGCGGGCCCCATTTGCGGGTGTCGTCGCCGCCGTGCGGGCTCTCCACCTTGATGATATCGGCGCCGAGATCGGCGAGCAGCTGCCCGGCCCAGGGGCCGGCCAGGATGCGGGCGAGTTCGATGACGCGGATGCCTTTCAGCGGGGGTTCAGCCATGGATCACCGTGAGTGGTCGAAAGCGCAGCGTCTACCAACAGAGGTCGCCCCTGTCACGACCCATGCAATGGGCCAATGCCGCTAGGTTTCAGCGTATGATCCGCCCAGGCGGCGAAATCATTCATGATGATGTCACGGTTGACCTCGTTCAGGCTCTCGTGGCGGGTGTCGGCGTAAACCTTTGAAACCAGATTCGAAAAGCCCATTTTGTCCATACGCCGGGCAAGGTGGTGAACCGCTTTGCCGTAGTCCGATGCCGGATCCTTCTCGCCGCCGATCAGATTGACGAAGAGGTCGCGGCGCACGCCGGCGAAGCTCGATTCCCTGCCGGCGTAGAGCGCCAAGTTGACCACATCGCGCCACATGGAGACCGAGGCATCGCAGCCGCAGAGCGGGTCGGCGATGTATTTGTCGACCTCGACCGGATCGCGCGACAGCCAGTCGAACAAGGTCCGGTGATTGGGCACGGCCTTGCCCCAGGCCTGGAAGGTCAGCTTGGGCAGCAGCCGAGATGGCATGTCGGAGCCCAGCCGCATCCTTTCCCAGCCCAGGATGGCCAGGGCCAGCTGGCCGAGCAGGCCTTGCGAGAAATTGCCGTTCCAGATCACGGCGGCATGGACACGACCGGAGTGGCGGAGGACGAAATTCAGCGCGATCGAGGCGCCGAGCGAATGTCCAAAAGCGATGACCGGCAATCCCGGATGATCAACGGCGATCAGATCATGCACCGCGCCGACATCGGCAATCACCTTGGCGATGCCGTCGGTATCGGCGAACCGGCCGAGCGGCGCATCGGGCGCCTTTGTCGCGCCATGGCCGCGATGGTCATGGGCGTAGACATGGAAGCCGCGCGCGCCGAGGAAGTCGGCAAAGCGGGCGTAACGCGCCGCATGCTCGGCCAAGCCGTGATTGATCTGGATGACGGCGCGCGGGGATATTTGCGCATGTCTCACATAGAGGTTGAGGTCGGCCCCGGTCGGTGAGGCCAGCCTGGTCTGCTTGTCGAATGGCATGTCTCGCTCCCTTGGCGACTGATGGGCGAGGGCTTCGGCGGCGTCAAGAGAGCGCGATCCTTTCGAGCCATGTGGAGTGCGCTTATCGCTCTCCTGGGGATTATTTTCGCGCGACGACAAAGATCGCAATTCTGACACGTCGCCTGTTCTAATGTGCCGAATCCAATACGGTTCGATGATCGCCGGGAGAGCGGGAATGCGGGTTTGGGCAGTATGGGGTTCGGTTGTTCTGACCCTGGTTGGCGCCGGCGCGGCTCAGGCCGATGTGAAGATGAGCGGCACCTTCGTGGCCGACAGCGCCTGTCCGGCAACGCAAGCCATCAAGAGCGGCAAGAACTCCGGCAACGTGTCTACCCAAGCGGGACAGACCTATCAGCTTCTGGCAGGCAACAAGGACGAGCCCACCCATTATCTCATCCAGGTTCCTGGCGCCGATCCGGAGCGACGCTGGGTGAAGATCGGCTGCGGCCATGTCATCGGCGGCAGCGCGTCCGCCACGCCCTCGCCGGCCGATCCGATGAAGCCGTCGCAACCTGGTTCCGGCAAGCCTGAATATGTGTTCGCGCTGAGCTGGCAGCCCGCATTCTGTGAGACCAAGGCCAACAAACCCGAATGCAAGGCGCAGAATCCCAACGAATTCGACGCTTCGCACTTCACGCTGCATGGGCTGTGGCCGCAGCCGAACGGCAATTTCTATTGCCAGGTGTCGGCGGCCGACAAGGCCAACGACAATCCCGCGCATTGGGGGGATTTGCCGCCCGTCGAACTCGACGTCAACACGCGCGCCGAGCTCGACCAGATGATGCCGGGCACGGCGTCCAAGCTGGAGCGCCATGAATGGATCAAGCACGGCACCTGCTACGGCAAGAGCCAGCAAGAGTATTTCTCCGACGCGCTCAATCTGATGCGCGCGGTGAACGCCTCGCCGGTGCGCGATCTTTTTGTCAAAAACATCGGCAAGCAGCTGACATCGGAGCAGATACGCAATGCCTTCGACCAGGCCTTCGGCAAGGGCGCCGGCGACCGCGTGCGCGTCTCCTGCCTTGTCGATCCGTCGAGCGGAAGGCGGTTGATCGGCGAGCTGACGCTCGGTCTCTCCGGTCCGATCGGCCCCGACAGCAAGCTCGCCAGCCTGCTGATCGCCTCGGCGCCGACGAGCAAGGCGGGCTGCCCGAAGGGCACGGTCGACGCGATAGGGTTCCAATAGGGCGTGTGCCACGCCCGGATCTGGCCACCGAACCGAGCATGATTGCCGGCTGGTGGAGATCGCGACGCGCCGAAAGCGATTGCCGTTCGGCGCTTCATCGCCTACATAGCGCGCAACCCCACCCAATTCGACAGTTCAGTTTCAGGGAAAGCGCGCGTGGCTCGCCAGTTCATCTATCACATGTCAGGCCTGTCGAAGGCCTACGGCACCAAGAAGGTGCTCGACAACATCCACCTGTCCTTCTATCCGGACGCCAAGATCGGCATCCTCGGCCCCAACGGTTCGGGCAAGTCGACCATCCTGCGCATCATGGCCGGGCTCGACAAGGAGTTTCAGGGCGAGGCGTGGCTGGCCGAAGGCGCGACCGTGGGCTATCTCGCTCAGGAGCCGCAGCTCGACAACAGCAAGACCGTGCGTGAAAACGTCATGGACGGCGTCGCCAGGAAGACCGCCATCATCGAGCGCTACAACGAGCTGATGATGAACTATTCCGACGAGACGGCGGACGAGTCGGCCAAGCTGCAGGACGAGATGGACCGGCTGAACCTGTGGGATCTCGAGCAGCAGGTCGAGATGGCGATGGACGCCCTGCAGTGCCCGCCGGCCGATTCCGAAGTGACCAACCTGTCGGGCGGCGAGCGGCGCCGCGTGGCGCTCTGCCGGCTGCTGCTCGAGCAGCCCGACCTGTTGCTGCTCGACGAGCCGACCAACCATCTCGACGCCGAGACCACGCAATGGCTGGAAAAGCACCTGCGCGACTATCCGGGCTCGGTGCTGATCATCACACACGACCGCTACTTCCTCGACAACGTCACCGGCTGGATTCTCGAGCTCGACCGCGGCCGCGGCATTCCCTACGAGGGCAACTACACCAAATATCTGGATGCCAAGGCCAAGCGCCTGATCCAGGAAGGGCGCGAGGACGACGCCCGCCAGAAGGCGATCTGGCGCGAGCGCGAATGGATCCAATCCTCGCCGAAAGCGCGCCAGACCAAGTCCAAGGCGCGCATCAAGGCCTACGAGGAATTGGTCGAGCAGTCGCAGAACCGCAAGCCGACCGACACGCAGATCGTCATCCCGTCGAGCGAGCGCCTAGGCAATGTCGTCATCGAGGTCGAGGGCCTCAACAAGGGCTTTGCCGACGAGCTTTTGATCGAGGATCTGTCGTTCAAACTGCCGCCGGGCGGTATCGTCGGCGTCATCGGCCCGAACGGTGCCGGCAAGACGACGTTGTTCAGGATGATCACCGGCCAGGAAACACCGGATGCCGGCTCGATCCGCAAGGGCGAGACCGTGAAGCTCGGCTATGTCGACCAGAGCCGCGACGCGCTCGACCCGAACAAGACTGTTTGGGAAGAGATCTCGGGCGGCGCCGAGGTCATCAAGCTCGGCAAACACGAGGTCAACAGCCGCGCTTACTGCTCGTCCTTCAACTTCCGCGGCGGCGACCAGCAGCAGAAGGTCGGCAATCTTTCCGGCGGCCAGCGCAACCGCGTGCATCTGGCCAAGATGCTGAAGGGCGGCGGCAATGTGCTGCTGCTCGACGAACCGACCAACGATCTCGACACCGAAACGCTGGGCGCGCTTGAAGATGCGCTCGAAGCCTATGCCGGCTGCGCGGTGATCATCAGCCACGACCGCATGTTCCTCGACCGCATGGCGACCCACATGCTCGCCTTCGAGGGCGATGCGCATGTGGAATGGTTCGAAGGCAACTTCGAGGAATATGAGAAGGACAAGCTGCGCCGCCTGGGCGCGGAGGCGGCAACCCCGCACCGTATGACGCACAAGCGGCTGACGCGGTAGCAAAGTCCATGGCGGCGAACAAATATGAGGCTCTGAAATGGCTGACTGGTCCGCCGCCCAATATCTGAAGTTCGAGGACGAGCGCACGCGGCCCGCGCGGGACCTGGCAGCACAAGTTCCGGTCGATTTCCCGCGCCGCGTCGTCGATATCGGCTGCGGTCCGGGCAACTCGACGGAGCTGCTGGTCGAGCGCTGGCCGGATGCGGAGGTCAGCGGCTTCGACACCTCACCCGACATGATCGAGAAGGCGAAGGCGCGGCTGCCCAACGTGAATTTCGCTCTAGCCGATGCTTCCGCATGGCAGCCGGCACAGCCCGTCGACGTGATCTTCGCAAACGCGGTCTTTCAATGGCTGCCGGAGCATCCGGCGGTGTTCCAGCAGCTGATCGGGCTGCTCGCGCCGGGCGGCGCCTTGGCCATCCAGATGCCCGATAATTTTGGCGAACCCTCGCATCGGTTGATGCGCGACACCGCGGCCGAGATGCCGTTCTCGGCCAAGCTCAGGAGCGCCGCCCGCGCGCCGCTGCCCCCGGTTTCCTTCTACTACGATCTTCTGTCGCCGCTCGCCGATCGCGTGGATATCTGGCACACGATCTACAATCATCCGTTGGCCAATGCCGAAGCGATCGTCGAATGGGTCAAGGCGACGGGGCTGAAGCCGTTCCTCGATCCGCTCGACGCGGACGAGAGAAAGACATTCCTCGAAAGCTACACCGCAAAGATCGCAAAGGCCTATCCGAAGACGGCGACCGGCAAGGTGCTGCTGCGCTTCCCGCGCATCTTCATCATTGCCAAGCGGGCCTGACCGTTTCCGGTCAACTCACCGCGATAGCCGGAACTGCGATTTAGGCTGGCATAAACCGGCCAAATGCGACAAGGGTAGCGCGCTCCGGCACAAAGGCCGTGCCTCGGACGGATTGGACATGCATCGCGTCATCATCAGCGGCATCGGCGCCGAAATCCCCGAGCCTGTCATCACCAATGAAGAGCTGGTCGAAAGCTTCAACAGCTGGGTCGACACCGAGAATGCGCGCCGCGCCGTCACAGGCGAGACGCTGCTGCAGAAGTCGGACAGCGACTTCATCGTCCATGCGTCGGGCGTGCAGACCCGCCATGTGATCGAACGCGAAGGCATCCTCGATCCAACCCGCATGGCGCCGCGCATTCCGGCCCGGCCGGACGACGCGCTGTCGCTGCAGGCGGAGTTCGGCATCGCTTCGGCCAAAAAGGCCATCGCCCATGCCGGCGTGGAAGGCTCGGATATCGATCTGGTGATCTGCTCGGCCTCGCATCATCAGCGGCCTTATCCGGCGATCGCCATCGAGATGCAGCAGGCCCTGGGCACCAATGGCGCCGGCTTCGACATGGGGCTCGGCTGCTCTTCCGCCGCGGCGGCGCTGCACATCGCGGTCAACCTGGTCAGGGCAGGGGCGCACAAGCGCATCCTGGTGTCGACGCCCGAAATCATCACCGGCCATCTCAACTTCCGCGACCGGCAGACGCATTTCATCTTCGGCGACGCCTCGGTCGCCATGATCGTCGAAGGGCTCGACCAGGGCGAGAAGCGGCCGGGACGCTTCGAGGTGCTCGACACGCGCACCTGGACGCAAATGTCGAATAACATCCGCACCAATCTCGGCTACCACACCCGCACTGCCCAGGACGATCCCTACCAGATCAAACTCGAGGGCAACCTGATCAAGCAGGTCGGCAACAAGGTGTTCAAGGAAGTCACGGTCGCGGGCCACAAATTCATCGTCGAGTTCCTGGCCGAGCATGGTCTGACGCCGCAAGGCATCCGCCGCTTCTGGCTGCATCAGGCCAATGCGCGCATGAATGCGATGATCCTGAAACTCGCCTTCGGCCATGATGTCAACCACGACCGCGCGCCGATGGTGCTGGAACGCCTCGGCAACACGGCGGGCGCCGGCGCCATCGTTGCACTGTCCGAAAATCATGCGGACATGAAGGCCGGCGATTTCGGCCTGCTCTGCGCCTTCGGCGCCGGCTATTCCATCGGCGGCGCGCTGCTGAGGATGTTGTAAACCGGCTCAGGCGGGGACGAACGGCACCAGCATCGGCACGCGCCTGGCATAGTCGTCATAGGCGGGGCCGAGCTCGCCGCGCAGGAAGCTCTCCTCCAGCCTGGCCTTGACGACGATGCCGACAAGCAGCAGGGCAGCGCCGGCAACACCCCAGACAGTGCCCTTGGCTGCCATGGTGGCGAGGATCGACACCAGCAGGCCGGTGTAGATCGGGTGGCGGACCAGCCGATAGGGACCGGTGTCGACCACGCGGTGATCGGCTTTGGCGGTGACGGTGCCCGACCACAGCCGACCGAGATGCAAGCGCGCCCACCAGGCGAAAGCGATGCCGATCGCGATCAGGGCGACGCAGATCCAGCCCTCGGCAAGCGTCGGCGTCCACAGCCGCAATCGGCCGACATAGCCGTGCGCCGGCGCGAACAGCAGAAAGGTGCCGGCCAGCCAGAGAACCCGGTAACGGGCCTCAGCCTTGAAGTCCGCGCGCTTTTGCGCTGGATCGGCCCACGCGGCGGCCAGCATCCAAGACACCACCCAGGCCAACCAGAGCGCGGCGATCGCATGTTGAACCTGCATGATCTGAACCCTCCCAAGTTCGCGCCGCCATTTACGCCGCCGGCGCGGCGGCAATGCGGCGGAATGTGAAAGCGTGCGGCATCTTCAGGTAAGAAAGTCGTGATCGCCATGAAGCGCTGTGATCGGATCATCAGCGCTTTCGACTGGACCGAGTAGCCGAGCGTCTCTAGACCAACGCTATGCAGGAAACGAACCTAGAGCTTTTTCCGTCGGCGGAGCCGACGGCCGACATCGTCGCCGGCCGCAAGCTGACAGCATTGGCAGCGGCACTCTATGCCGCGCAGTCCGATCATTTCGAGACAAGGCCCGTGGACGAAATGCGCCTTGGCTTCGACGGGATCGAGGGTGACTTCCATGCCGGCGCGACTCGGCGCTCCGGCGGGCGCGAGCCCTGGTACCCGCGCGGCACCGAAATGCGCAACGAGCGGCAATTGTCGCTCGTCGCCGCGGATGAGCTCGCCATCGTCGCCCACCGCATGGGCCTCGAGGAGATCAAGGCGGAATGGATCGGCGCCAACCTGATGATCGAAGGCCTGCCGCATCTTTCGATGCTGCCGGCGGGGTCGCTGTTGTTCTTCAAGGGCGGCGTGACGATCAAGATCTGCGGCCAGAACAAGCCCTGCCGGGTCGCCGGGCAATCGATCGCCGAACATGTCAACGCGGCGGATCGCGACGCGACGGCCTTGCTGTTTCCGAAGACGGCGAAGAGGCTGCGCGGTCTGGTCGCCTGGGTCGAAAAACCCGGCATCATCAGGACCGGCGAAGAGATTTCGGTGCGGGTGCCGGAGCAGTGGATCTATCGCGCGTGATCGGGCTTCGGCTTTGGATATCGCCGGTTCAAGTCTCGCTCGAGTGAACTGTTGGAGTGGCTTTGGTTGTCATCCGTAGCGCACTGCGCTCGACCAGGCCGGATCCTCGTGCTTTTGCCAGTAGAGGCGCATCAGACGCTCAGTGATCGCCCCGACCTTGCCATCGGCAACCGGAGCACCGTCGATCATCGTGACGGGTATGATGCCGCCGGCCGTCGAGGTGATGAAGACTTCGTCGGCTGACTTGAGCGCGGCCACGCTGACATCCGCGGCAACCGTGGGCAGTCCCGCCTCGGCGCACAGGTCAAACACGGTGCGGCGCGTTATGCCGGGCAGCACGCCGACGGCGGGCGTGGTCAATTTGCCTGCCCTGACACAGAACACGTTGAAGCCTGACCTTCGGCGAGGTTGCCGTTGAAGTCGAGGACCAGCGCGGTGTCGGCGCCGCGGTCATAAGCGTCGTAGAGCCCGCGCACCAGGTCCAGCCAATGGTAGTTCTTGATCGAGGGATCGATCGAGGCAGGTGGGATACGGACTTTGTCGCTGATCGCGACGTGGAGGCCGCTTCGCAATTGTTCGGCATTGGCGACCGAGCCGAAGGGGACGGCGAAAGCCATGAACCGGTTGATCGCCTGACGCGGATCGCGGCTGAAGGTCGGCGAGGCGCCGCGCGTGCACAGCATCTCGACATAGGCACCGCGATGGCCGGACAGCGCGACGCAATTGTGCAGGATTTCGGCAACGCCGTCGCGGCCGAACGGGATGGTCATGCGAAGCTTTTCCAGCCCGCCGAAGAAACGGTCGAGATGCAGATCGAGACGGAAAAAGCGGCCGTCCCAGACATGGACCGTATCGTAAGTGGCGTCGGAATGCAGAAAGCCCCAGTCCAGCACCGACACCTTTGCCTGCGACATCGGCAGATATTGTCCATCGAGGTAAGCGACGCCGTTGGGATAGGCATGCGGATCGAGATGATGCTCTGACAGAACGGGTAGTGGCGCGGCAGGCGCGGGGGCGGCTTGGCTCATTTCGCTCCATCTTCGTCGTTGTGGAAAGGCAGGTTAGCGTCCAGCTTCGAATGAAGTAAGAGCCAGGCCAACGGCGCTGTCTAGCCTAGCCTGTGCTTTACTCGTCCTCGTCATCCTCTTCCAGCAGCCGCGTCGCGCGCCAGCGGGTCAGCACCTCATTGGTCTCGTCGATGACAAAGAAGCGTGCCGAGTCGCGGTCATAGCCTTCGGCCAGCAGTTTGTCATAGTCGGTATGGGTGTGGCGGACATGCGCGATGGTTGCCAGCCACACCGCGATCGTCGGCGGCAAGCTCTTCATATGCACGGCTCCGGCATCGGCGCGGATTTTTTCCATGTCGGAATAGGGGGCGAGCGGCAAGAGCGCGGTGAGCGCCTTGGCAATCGCGCGGCGGCGGCCGGTCGGCGCGCTCATTTCTCCTCGCGTCCGGCAATGGCCGCCTCAGGGAAGGCATCGGTCGACGCATAGTAGGGCTTGATGTCGACGACCGGCGTGCCGTCGAGCACGTCGATGGCGTCGATCTCGATCCGGCCTTCCTCGATATCGAGCGCGACGAGCTTGGCGATGTGCAGGCCGACAGGGTTCGGCCGGGCAGGGGAGCGCAGCGAGAAAACGCCTTTCGGTTCAGCCGCATGGCGCGGCTTCTGCACAATCAGATTCCGTGGGGCATGATCGAGCCAGGACAGGATGACGATGTGGCTGGCGCGATCGAGGTTCTGCAGCCCCCGGAGGTAGGGCTTGTCGATCAGGATGGCCGCAGTCCGGCCGGTCTCGCGGGCGGCGCGCATGTTCTTGGGACAATCCTCGCGGCTCGTCCAAGGGGAGGCGATCCGGCCGATGAAGACGACATGGCCGTCCGGCGGCAGATCGGCCGGGTCGTTTTCCAGGAGCGTCTCGTCCTCGCGTCTCTCGAACATCGTTCAATCAATCCGCGCACGCATGGCCTGCAATGCGCGGATCATGGCTGCGCCATTTTCTTGTCCGGGAGCGACATAGCGCTTGCCAGGCTTTCAAATTCGACATAAACATATCTTTATATCTTTCAGCGAGAACCTTTCATGCATGTCACGCTCGACACGATGGTAGATACATTGAAGGCGGCTGCCGAATCCAGCCGCCTGCGCATTCTGGTGCTGCTGTCGCGCGGGGATCTCACGGTCTCCGACCTTACCGAAATCCTTGGCCAGTCGCAGCCGCGCGTCTCACGGCATCTGAAGTTGCTGCTCGATGCCGGGCTGATCGGCCGCTACCAGGAAGGGTCCTGGGCCTTTTTTAGGCTGTCGGACACAGACAGCTCGCGCGATTTCGTTCAGCGGCTGGTCTCGGGCGTGCGCGAGGCCGATCCGCAGGTGGTGCGCGACCTGGAGCGGCTGGCCGCTGTCAAGCGCAAGCGGCAGGACCGGGCCGCGGAGTATTTTTCGGAGAACGCCGCCAGCTGGGATCGCATCCGCTCGCTGCATGTGCCGGATCGCGCGGTGGAAGCGGCATTGCTCAAGCTTGTCGGCAAACGGCCGTTCCAGTCGATGCTCGACCTCGGAACCGGAACGGGCAGGCTGCTGGAGATCTTCGCGCCGCTCTACCGGCGCGGCGTCGGCATCGACATGTCGCGCGAGATGCTGACCGTGGCGCGCGCTAATCTCGACAAAGCCGGCGTCGCCAATGCGCAGGTGCGCCAGGGCGACATCTTTTCGCCGCCGGTCGAGCGCAACGCCTTCGATCTCGTCACCATCCACCAGGTGCTGCACTATCTCGACGATCCTGCCCGCGCCATCGGCGAGGCTGCGAGGCTGCTGCGTCCGTCCGGCAGGCTGGTGATCGTCGATTTCGCGCCTCATAATCTGGAGTTCCTGCGCGACCAGCACGCGCATATGCGGCTCGGCTTTTCCGACCGGCAGATCGCCGACTGGTTCGAGGAGGCAGGGCTTGACCTCGAAGAGAGCCAGGAGTTCGAGCCGCGCGGCCAGGCCGAAGCGAGACTCACCGTCAAGCTCTGGTTGGGTCGCGATCGCCGCCTGCTGATCGCCGATCCGTCCAACGACACACTTCCAGCAAGGGAAACAGCCTGATGAACCAGTTCCGCTTTTCCCGCCGCCCCGACATTGGCGACAAGGTCCGGGTTTCGTTCGAGTTCTTCCCGCCCAAAACGGATGAGATGGAAGCAAGGCTCTGGGACACCGTCACAAGGCTCGAGCCGCTCAAGCCGCGCTTCGTCTCGGTGACCTACGGTGCCGGCGGCTCGACCCGAGAGCGCACGGCGCGCACCGTGAAGCGCATCCTCAATGAGACGACGCTGACCCCGGCGGCGCATATGACCTGCGTCGACGCGGCCCGCTATGAGGTCGACGCCGTCATCCAGGAATTCGCCGACTTTGGCGTCACCCGTTTCGTCGCCTTGCGCGGCGATCCGGCAGCAGGCGTGGGCACCGCCTATCGTCCGCATCCCGATGGTTATGCGAACGGCGCCGAACTGGTCGGGGCGCTGAAGAGCGTCGGCGATTTCGACATCTCGGTCTCGGCCTATCCGGAAAAGCATCCGGAAAGCCCGGACTTCGCCACCGACATCGACATGCTGAAGCGCAAGGTCGACAATGGCGCGACGCGGGCGATCACCCAGTTCTTCTTCGACAACGACCTCTACGAGCGCTATGTCGAGCGCGCGCGCCGCGCCGGCATCTACATCCCGATCGTGCCGGGTATCCTGCCGGTGCACAACTTCACCCAGGTCGCCAATTTTTCCTCCCGCTGCGGCGCGCTGGTGCCGGCCTGGCTGGCCGAGCGCTTCGAAGGGCTGGAGAACGATCCGCAAACGCATGCACTGGTGGCCTCAGCGGTCGCGGCGGAGCAGGTCCATGATCTGGTCGAGCGCGGCGTCGGCGATTTCCATTTCTACACGATGAACCGTGCCGATCTGGTCTTCGCCGTCTGCCACATGATCGGCATCCGCTCGCATGAGGCGGAAGCGGCCGGCTCGGCCGCGGCCTGATCAAACTCGCCGAAAAGTGTGCAGCGGTTTTGCGAAACGACATGCATCCAAAACAATGATTGAAACGGAAAAGGCCGGGCGGAACCCGGCCTTTTCGAATCGGTTGGACTCATCCTCGGTGTTGGTCTTCCCGGCTTCGGCGGGTCAGGGAAGAACGCCCATGATAAGGGCGCCGATGAATGCAAACGCAGCACAAATCATCAATGCGTTGATTGGCCTCGTCAGTCCCATGCCATAGCCTCCTCTTAAGAGCTATGGCCGGAATCTAGAGTCATTTGGGTCACAGGCAAGCGGAAAATGTGCTGCATTGCGACGTGATTGTGGAATTTGCGACCTCGAATTTGCCGTTAGCCATTGAAACTCTTCGGCAAAAATCGATCCAAGAGTTTGTGAATAAATTATGGCGAAGCCGTGGCATGGCACCGCTACCATCGGCCGAACAGGCGCCCGTCAATGGTGATCAGACCGACTCCGATCAGCGCCATGCCGCCCATTTCGAAGAGCTGCAGCCGCTCGCCCAGAAACAGGAATCCGAGCAGCACGGCACTCACCGGTACGATCAAAGTGACCAGCGAGGCGTTGGTGGCGCCGGCCGAGGCCACGAGGTTGAAATAGAGGATGTAGGCAAAGGCTGTGGAGAGCAGGGCCAGCCCGAGCACCGCGGCCCAGACTGGCGGCGAGACCGAAAACATTCCGGTCGGGCCGTAGGCAATCAGCACGACGGGGATCATGATGATGGTCGATGCGGTCAATTGCCCGGTGGCGATGACCGGCGCTGGCACCCCCTTGAACCGGCGCGCGATCATCAGGGCAATCGCGTAGGACACCGAGGCGCCGATCAGCGCGAACTTGGCCCAGACCGGCTCGCCGAGATCGTCAGCCAAACCAGGACCGATCATGACAGCTGTTCCTGCAACGCCGAGCGAGACGCCGGCCAGCTTGTTCCAGGACAGTTTTTCGTCAGCGGTGAGCGCATTGGCGAGGAGCAGCGTCCAAAATGGCGTCGTGGCATTGAGCACAGAGGCAATACCGGCGCCGAGCTCGGTCTGGCCGGCGAAGATCAGCGAAAACGGAATGACATTGTTGGCCAACGCCAGCAGGAAGAACAGGCCGGCGTGGGGAAAGGCGAGACGGAAGGACGGGCCGCGGATCGCCAGATAGAGCTGAAGCGCGGCCGCCGCGATGGCGACGCGAAACAGCACCAGCGCCAAAGGATGGATCTCCGCCACGGCAATGCGGGCAAAGAAGAAGGAGCCGCCCCAGATCGCGCCGAGCAGCAGGAGCTGCGCCCAATCTCTGAGCGTCATCGGTCCGCGTGTCGGCGCGGCGCCAGCCGCCATCGTCATGTCGTCACCCCTCCCATGCCGATCGCTCCCTCAATCCGCCGAACCAGCTCCAACCGATATACGGTTCGGTGGCAAGGGCCACCCGAAACCTGCCCAATGGTTTAGCGTAGCGCAAAAGGGTGCGGCCGCTCGCAGGCGAAGGCGAGACACAGAACTGTTTTCTTTGGCGGCTAGCTAGGATTAATTGTGCGCGCCGAGATCAAGGATTCGTCCATGCAGCGATTCGAAAATGCCCGCGAGGCGGCACTGGCGCTTCGTCCGGACGATCCGGTCTATTGCTTCCGCCCGCAGGTGCTTAAGGCCGATGCTTTGCAGTTCATGGGCATGTTCCCGGGCAAGACCGCCTATGCGGTCAAGACCAATGGCGAGCAGATCGTGCTGAAGACGCTGGTCGAGGCTGGCGTGAGCGCCTTCGACGTCGCCTCGCCCGGCGAGTTCGCCGCCGTGCGGGCCGTCTCGCCCGAGGCCGAAATGCTCTACATGCATCCGATCAAGGCGCAGTCGGACATCAAGCTGGCGCTGGAGAAATACGGCATCCGCGTCATTTCGCTCGATCATGAGGACGAGATCACCAAGCTGACGCGCGTGGTGCGTGCGCTAGACATCGATCCCGGCGCTCTCACCGTCTTCGTGCGCATCCAGACCAAAGGCCACGCG
>NZ_RZSN01000440.1:0-334 GCF_003997315.1 Mesorhizobium sp. M1A.F.Ca.IN.020.04.1.1 | reverse complement strand
TAGCGCCGGTCGCTCCGGTCGCGCCAGTTGCTCCAGTTGAGCCGGTAGCGCCAGTGGCACCCGTGGCGCCGGTCGCACCTGTAGCTCCGGTAGCGCCGGTCGCCCCAGTCGAGCCGGTGGCACCCGTGGCGCCGGTCGAGCCGGTCGCACCCGTGGCGCCGGTCGCACCCGTCGAGCCCGTGGCACCTGTGGCTCCGGTCGCACCGGTAGCGCCGGTCGCTCCGGTCGCGCCAGTTGCTCCAGTTGAGCCGGTAGCGCCAGTGGCACCCGTGGCGCCGGTCGCACCTGTAGCTCCGGTAGCGCCGGTCGCCCCAGTCGAGCCGGTGGCACCCGT
>NZ_RZSN01000439.1:0-358 GCF_003997315.1 Mesorhizobium sp. M1A.F.Ca.IN.020.04.1.1 | reverse complement strand
GGAACACGCTCGTCGAGGAAGGCACCGCGGGCGGCATCGGCTCGGGCCCCGCTAACACCCGCAATGTGCGCAAGGGCCGCGCCGTGGTGCTCACCAGCCTGGCCGGCGACATCGAGGACGCGCCGCGCATCGTTTCCGGCATCGGCGAGCTCGACCGCGCCACCGGCGGCGGCTTCGTGCGCGGCTCCGCCCTTCTGGTCGGCGGCGATCCCGGCATCGGCAAGTCGACGCTGCTGACGCAGGCCGCAGCCGCTTTGGCCTCGAAAGGCCACCGCATCGTCTATGTTTCGGGTGAGGAAGCGGTCGCGCAGATCAGGCTGCGTGCTCAGCGCCTCGGTGTCGCCTCGACGCCGGTCGA
>NZ_RZSN01000438.1:0-367 GCF_003997315.1 Mesorhizobium sp. M1A.F.Ca.IN.020.04.1.1 | reverse complement strand
ATCAGATCTGGGAGAAATTCAAGGGCCTCAGCAGAGAGAACGTTCACCCGCGGTGGCAGGACGAGATCCTCTCGGCAATAGGCAACCTCGAAACGGCAGGCCTTGGGCCCCTTCTGGATGCCCTCTCGCGAGGGGCGCAACACGGCGACGAATCCGCGATTCGCCTTAAGCTTAGTAGATACGTGGCGTGGGCCGAAGGCGAGGGCTGAAGGTCCAGCTTTAGTTGCGGTGACGGATCTGTCGACGAGTTGGTGCTGTCACTTTTCGTGAGCGGGCCGGACACCACCACCTTGCCGATCAAGATGTGGTCGGGAATTCGGGAAGAGATCACGCCGACGATCGCTGCCGTTTCAAGTCTGCTGATCGC
>NZ_RZSN01000437.1:0-395 GCF_003997315.1 Mesorhizobium sp. M1A.F.Ca.IN.020.04.1.1 | reverse complement strand
GGCCTGAAAGGAATCTGCCGCAAGGTCGCGTACTACGGTTTTTCGGGGTGAGACGATCTCGCAGATCATCGAAATGGGCAGCGCGTCCAAGACTTCGCGTGCGCGGTCGAGCTGATATCGGACAAGGTTCAGTCCCGTGATGTTCACGATATGAGGCAGAGCATCGAAAACCGAGATCGGACTGTCCAAAATGGCGATCCAGTCCTCAGCCAGTTGATCGAAGATCGGATGTGTCGAACACGGCAGGTAGGCCCCTGGGCGATCGCGCTCCGCAAGCTGTGGCTCGCCCTGCAGCGCCGCAACCAAGCGGTCGTAGACCGTCGGCTGTTCGAAAAGCTTTCCGACCAGGCGCTCCTTGATCTCGGCGGCTCGCTTGGAGCGGCAAAGCATGAGGT
>NZ_RZSN01000436.1:0-335 GCF_003997315.1 Mesorhizobium sp. M1A.F.Ca.IN.020.04.1.1 | reverse complement strand
GCTGGCGCGAGATCGTCATGACCTTCCCGATCGCCGTCATCGACCGCCCGGGCGCGACGCTGTCGTTCCTGTCCTCGGTCGTCGCCAAGACCTTCGACTATGCCCGCATCGACGAGGGCGATGCGCCGCGGCTTGCCCGCATGAAGGCGCCGGCCTGGACCTTCATTCACGGCCCGCGCTCGTCGCTGTCATCGAGCGCGATCCGCAAGCTGGCGAAGGGGTGAGCCCGGCCGCCCGGCCATGTCGCTTTTATCGCTTCCTTTGCCCGTTTCATGGGCAATCCTGAGCAGGCATGTCGATTCCCAGGAAAAACCGCAGCGAAGCCGAGCAGGGCG
>NZ_RZSN01000435.1:0-401 GCF_003997315.1 Mesorhizobium sp. M1A.F.Ca.IN.020.04.1.1 | reverse complement strand
GACAATGAGAAAGCACCGACGCATCGCGTCTACGCCAAATCGCCACGCGGCCACGACATCGACGTAGGCGGCATCTGGAAGAAGAAGAACGCCGAGGGCAAGCCCTACTACACGCTCTCGATCAAGCGCCTTGGCTACAACGCCAATCTCGGCCGCTTCCCGGGCCAGGACGACTCCACACTGCAGTCGATCATCGAATGGGAACCCCGCGATTGATCGCGGCGAGGCGCCCGGCGAAAGGCCGGGCGCTTTCTCCTCGCGAAGTCGGAAACCGCCCGAGGCGGTCGATTTTCAGCGCTTTTTCTGCTAGGGTGCGTCGTAACTGGAGATTTGCCGATGAACATTCATTCCGCTCGCCCGGATCGTTCCCCGGAGGCCATCGCAAGGCGCAAGAAGGCGAC
>NZ_RZSN01000434.1:0-402 GCF_003997315.1 Mesorhizobium sp. M1A.F.Ca.IN.020.04.1.1 | reverse complement strand
CCGAAGCGTCGGCCGAGATCAGCCTCGCTTTGCGCGCCGGCGAGCAATTGCCTGGCGCGGGTGCCGTAGCTTCGAGCGTAGTGCTTCACCAACGACGGGCTGAGCCATGGAAATTCGACATGCAGATCGCTCAGAAACTGCTCGAAGTCCGCATTGGGCAGGTCGCCCCCCGGCAAGGGAATTTTGGCCGTCCAGGCTTTCTTCATCGTCGGAAAGAATGGCTGGATCTTTTCCAGCGCGTGTTCCGACAGCTTGCGGAAGGTGGTGATCTTGCCGCCGAACACCGAAAGCAGCGGTGCGTTGCCGTTGGAGGCGTCGAGTTCGAAAATATAGTCGCGCGTCACCGCGCTTGGATTGTCGGCATTGTCGTCATAGAGCGGACGCACACCGGAGAAGCTGTAG
>NZ_RZSN01000433.1:0-438 GCF_003997315.1 Mesorhizobium sp. M1A.F.Ca.IN.020.04.1.1 | reverse complement strand
CCGGAATACATGAAGGAGAAATGCCCGGGCCTGCCCAATTGGGAAGCGCTGAAGGACCCGAAATGCGCCGAAGCCTTCTCGACGGCGGAGACCGCACCGAAGGGACGCTATCTCGGCGGCCCGGTGACATGGGAAGGCTTTGACGACGAGCGCGTCGAGGCGCTGAAACTGCCCTTCACCGTCATCCATGCCGGCACCGACGCGGCGATGTTCGCCGAGCTCGATTCCGCCTATCAGCGCAAGGCGCCGATCATGCTGTGGATCTATTCGCCGCACTGGGCGCCGGCCAAGTACAAGGGCGAGTGGGTTGAATTCCCGGAATACACGCCCGAGTGCTACAACGACCCGAAATGGGGCGTGAACCCCGACGCCAAATATGACTGCGGCAAGCCGCATGGCGAGATCTGGAAATACTCCTGGTCCGGCATGAAGGACAAA
>NZ_RZSN01000432.1:0-463 GCF_003997315.1 Mesorhizobium sp. M1A.F.Ca.IN.020.04.1.1 | reverse complement strand
GGCCTCTGTGGCTGCCGGTGGTCATTGCCAGCGCTGCCGCCTCCATCATCGCCTACAAGACCGTGGGCTCGCCCTGGCATGTCTCGATTGGCGCTGTTGCCGGTGTGCTGCTGGCGGTCATCCTGCCTCCCCACCATAGCGGCGTAAAGGCACGGCCATGAGCACGACCTTCTGGATCATTATCGCCGGCGCAATCGCGACCTATCTGACGCGCATCGGCGGGCACCTGGTGATATCGCGCTTCGATACCATCCATCCCCGCGTCGAGGCCGGCCTCAATGCCGTGCCGGCGGCGGTGCTGACGACGCTGGTAGCGCCCGAGCTGTTGAACGCCGGCCCGGCGGAATGGGCCGCACTGGTGGTCACCGCCGTGGTTTCGCTGCGCGGTGGGTTGATGGCGATGTTTTTGGCGGGCGCGGCGGTATTGATCGTGGCGCGGCAGTTCGTCGGGTAGGGCGTATCG
>NZ_RZSN01000431.1:0-463 GCF_003997315.1 Mesorhizobium sp. M1A.F.Ca.IN.020.04.1.1 | reverse complement strand
TTCCCGCCATATGAACCGGAGATGAACGGCAGGTTCGTAAAGAGTTCAGACAGGCAGGCGCATTCTCCCCCCATCGGTTCACGAGGACGGGAAGGCCCGCAAAAAGGAGAGAAGACGATGTTCAACACGATCAAGACGGCAGCCCTTTCGGCCCTGGTCGGTCTCGGCACGCTGGCGGCCGTTCCCGCCCACGCCGACAGCCTCTATCTCGGCTTCGGCAACAACAACGACCCGCGTTTCGGCGTCTATACCGGTGACGACGGTTATCGCCATCGCCGTGATGAACGCCGCGGCGACTGGCGCCGTGGCTGCTCGCCGGACCGCGCCCTCGACAAGGCCGAACGCATGGGTCTCCACCGTGTCCGCATCGTCGACGTCAACCGTCGTACGGTGAAGGTGGCGGGCCGCCAGGACGGCGACCGTGTCGTGGTGGTGTTCGCCAATGAGCGCGGCTGCCCGGTTA
>NZ_RZSN01000042.1:0-36315 GCF_003997315.1 Mesorhizobium sp. M1A.F.Ca.IN.020.04.1.1 | reverse complement strand
CTTCCGCGCCGGTCTGCGGGTTGCGGCCGGTCGAAGCAGCACGTTTTGACACGGTGAAATTTCCGAAGCCGACAAGCCGGACATCGCCGCCCTTCTTCAGTTCGCCAGTGATCACAGAGAACACCGCATCGACGGCGGACTGCGCATCAGCCTTCGAAATGCTTGCGGAGTCGGCGACGGCGGACACCAGTTCGTTCTTGTTCATAAAAATTCCCTTCCATGAGAAAACCGGAACTACGACTCATCCGGCAGGAAACGGACTTTAGAAAGAAGCGTTCCGGAACCCAAGCCGAAAACCGCAGAATTCCGGGCTTTTTTCCACTTTTTCGGAGATTTTTCACATGAAAAAGCCGGGCTGAAAGCCCGGCTCTCTCTTTGTGCATTGCAACCTTAGAAGAAACTAATGCGCAAGCGACTTGCCGGCGTCGTCGCCGGCGTCCGCGCCGGCCGGCGGATTGACCGGCTCGACCCATTCGATCGGCTCCGGCATCCTGACCAGCGCGTGCCTCAGCACCTCGCCGACCCGCGACACCGGAATGATCTCCATGTTGTTCTTCACGTTGTCCGGGATCTCCGCCAGGTCCTTGGCATTGTCTTCCGGGATCAGCACCTTCTTGATGCCGCCGCGCAGCGCGGCAAGCAGCTTCTCCTTCAGGCCGCCGATCGGCAGCACCCTGCCCCGCAGCGTCACCTCGCCGGTCATTGCCACATCGGCGCGGACCGGAATACCCGTGAGCACGGACACGATCGCCGTCACCATCGCCACACCCGCCGACGGGCCGTCCTTGGGGGTCGCGCCCTCCGGCACGTGGACGTGGATGTCGCGCTTGTCGAACAGCGGCGGCTCGATGCCGAAATCGATGGCCCGCGAGCGGACGTAAGAGGCCGCCGCAGAGATCGATTCCTTCATCACGTCGCGCAGGTTGCCGGTCACCGTCATGCGTCCCTTGCCGGGCATCATGACGCCCTCGACGGTGAGCAGCTCGCCGCCGACTTCCGTCCAGGCAAGACCCGTGACGACGCCGACCTGATCGTCGGCCTCGACCTGACCGAAGCGGAAGCGCGGCACGCCGAGATAATCGGCGAGGTTGTCGGCCGTGATCTTCACCGTCTTCTTCTTCGTCTTCAGGATCTCGGTCACCGCCTTGCGCCCGAGCTTCATCAGCTCGCGCTCGAGGCTTCTGACGCCCGCTTCACGGGTGTAGGTCTGGATGATGCCGCGGATCGCGTCCTCGCCGACCGAGAACTCGTTCGGCTGCAGCGCGTGATCGCGGATCACCTTCGGCATCAGGTGCCGCTTGGCGATCTCGATCTTCTCGTCCTCGGTGTAGCCGGCGATGCGGATGATCTCCATGCGGTCCATCAGGGGCGCAGGGATGTTCAGCGTGTTCGCCGTCGTCACGAACATCACGCTCGACAGGTCGTATTCGACTTCGAGGTAATGGTCCATGAACGTCGAGTTCTGCTCCGGATCGAGCACCTCGAGCAGGGCTGACGACGGATCGCCGCGGAAGTCCTGGCCCATCTTGTCGATTTCGTCGAGCAGGAAGAGGGGGTTGGACTTCTTGGCCTTCTTCATCGACTGGATGACCTTGCCGGGCATCGAGCCGATATAGGTCCGCCTGTGACCGCGGATCTCGGCCTCGTCGCGCACGCCGCCGAGCGCCATTCGGATGAACTCACGCCCCGTGGCCTTGGCAATCGACTTGCCGAGCGAGGTTTTGCCGACGCCGGGCGGGCCGACGAGGCACAGGATCGGACCCTTGATCTTCTTCTGACGGCTCTGCACGGCGAGATACTCGACGATGCGCTCCTTGACCTTGTCGAGGCCGAAGTGATCGGCGTCGAGCACGTCCTGGGCGTAGCCGAGATCCTGCTTGACCTTGGAGTTCTTGCCCCACGGGATCGACAGCAGCCAGTCGAGATAGTTGCGCACGACCGTCGATTCAGCCGACATCGGCGACATCGACCGCAGCTTCTTCAACTCGGCTTCCGCCTTCTCGCGGGCTTCCTTGGAAAGCTTGGTCTTCTTGATGCGCGCCTCGATTTCGGCAGCCTCGTCGCGGCCGTCCTCGCCCTCGCCGAGCTCCTTCTGGATCGCCTTCATCTGCTCGTTGAGGTAGTACTCCCGCTGCGTCTTCTCCATCTGGCGCTTGACTCTGCTGCGGATGCGCTTCTCCACTTGCAGCACGGAAATCTCGGCTTCCATGAAGCCCATCGCCTTCTCGAGACGCTCCTTGACGGAGAGCGTGGCGAGCATCTCCTGCTTCTCGGGGATCTTGATGGCCAGGTGCGAGGCAACGGTGTCGGCGAGCTTGGAATAGTCGTCGATCTGGCTGGCGGCACCTACCACTTCGGGCGAAATCTTCTTGTTCAGCTTCACGTAGTTTTCGAAGTCGGTGACGACCGAGCGGGCCAGCGCCTCGATTTCGACCTCTTCCTCCTCCGGCTCGACCAACGCGGTCGCGCGGGCCTCGTGGAAGTCGGCACGATCGGTGAACGAGACGATCTTGGCGCGCGAGGCGCCCTCGACCAGCACCTTCACAGTGCCATCGGGAAGCTTCAGGAGCTGCAGCACATTGGCGAGCGTGCCGATGTCGAAAATCGCATCGGGTTCAGGATCATCGTCGGCTGCGTTCATCTGGGTGGCAAGCAGGATCTGCTTTTCCTGACCCATCACTTCTTCCAGCGCCTTGATCGACTTTTCACGCCCGACAAAGAGCGGGACGATCATGTGCGGGAACACGACGATGTCGCGCAGTGGGAGGACTGCAAACACGCCGTCGCCGGAAGCCCTGGATATTTTGGCCATTGTCCAACCTTTCATGTCGCGGCCGCTAATTGAGCCAACCGCGAATCTTATATTAACGACCGAGCGTCGTTCCGCCTACCACCGTTTGTGACGGGAATTTTACAGCGCAGAATTCAGGCCCTCGGCCTTCCGCTGTTAGGTGGATGCGGGCGGTGCAAAGATCAAGGGTTAGCATGCTTTGATCAGCCACTCCATCACCTACAGGTAAGCCCCTCACAGCAAAACGGCGCCACACGGGCGCCGTTCCATGAAAATTTGCCGGATCAGTGCCATTTCAGGCGCTGACATTGCCCTTCTTTTCCTTCTGCTCGGAATAGATGTAAAGCGGCCGGGCGTTACCCGAGACCACCTCTTCCGAGATCACCACCTCGCGCACGCCTTCCAGCGCCGGAAGCTCGAACATCGTGTCGAGCAGGATCGCTTCCATGATGGAACGCAGGCCGCGCGCGCCGGTCTTGCGCTCGATGGCGCGCTTGGCGATCGCCGACAGCGCGTTCTCGTGGAAGGTGAGATCCACATTCTCCATCTCGAACAGCCGTTGATACTGCTTGACCAGCGCGTTTTTCGGTTCCGTCAGGATCTGGATCAGCGCCGGCTCGTCGAGGTCCTCGAGCGTCGCCAGAACCGGCAGACGGCCGACGAATTCCGGGATCAGGCCGAATTTCAAAAGATCCTCGGGCTCGACTTGGCGGAACAGGTCGCCGGTGCGGCGATCTTCGGGGGACGCCACGGTTGCGCCGAAGCCGATCGAGGTCTTGCGGCCGCGATCCGAGATGATCTTGTCCAGTCCGGCAAAGGCGCCGCCGCAGATGAACAGGATGTTGGCGGTGTCGACCTGCAGGAATTCCTGCTGCGGGTGCTTGCGGCCGCCCTGCGGCGGCACGGAGGCCACCGTGCCTTCCATGATCTTCAACAGCGCCTGCTGCACGCCCTCGCCCGAGACGTCGCGGGTGATCGACGGGTTGTCCGACTTGCGCGAGATCTTGTCGATCTCATCGATATAGACGATGCCGCGCTGGGCACGTTCGACATTGTAGTCGGCCGACTGCAAGAGCTTCAGGATGATGTTTTCGACGTCCTCGCCGACGTAACCGGCTTCGGTCAGCGTCGTGGCGTCGGCCATGGTGAACGGCACGTCGATGATGCGGGCGAGCGTCTGGGCAAGCAGCGTCTTGCCGCAGCCGGTCGGCCCGATCAGCAGGATGTTCGACTTTGCCAATTCGACGTCGTTGTTCTTGCCGGCATGCGCGAGGCGCTTGTAGTGGTTGTGGACGGCCACCGACAACACCCGCTTGGCGTAGGGCTGGCCGATGACATAGTCGTCGAGAACCTTGAGGATCTCTTGCGGGGTCGGCACGCCCTCGCGCGACTTCACCATCGAGGTCTTGTTCTCCTCGCGGATGATGTCCATGCAGAGTTCGACGCACTCGTCGCAGATGAAGACGGTCGGACCGGCGATCAGCTTGCGCACTTCGTGCTGGCTTTTGCCGCAAAACGAGCAATAGAGCGTGTTCTTTGAATCGCCGCCGTTGTTGCTAACTTTGCTCATTTTTCTGTCCTTTCACCGCCTGCCAGCCGATGGTCTGGCCGCATTGGCGTCTCATCAATCTATCGCAGGAATCCGCCGGCGCCAGTGTCCCGGCTCACACAGCGCATTCCGTCCGAAACACAATCAGAAAACGCGACAATGATTCGCAGCAACCCCATGCAAAGCTAAGCCGTCGAAAATCAACATAGCCTTAACGTAGGCAATCCCGAACCTTGAGGGAACAGGCAATTGTGGCCGAAATGCCGCAAGCCGCGCCAAAAGCGCGTTATCCCGCCATTCAGCCCCCAATCAGAGCCTATGCGGCGGGGGTTTCGCCAAGTTCGCGCGTCGTAATGACCTTGTCGATCAAACCAAACTCCTTGGCCTCGTCGGCGGTCATGAAATGGTCGCGGTCGAGCGTCCGCTCGATCTCGTCATAGCTCTTGCCGGTGTGCTTCACATAGACCTCGTTCAAGCGGCGCTTCAGCTTGATGATGTCCTGCGCATGACGTTCGATGTCCGACGCCTGGCCCTGGAAGCCACCGGACGGCTGATGGACCATGACACGGGCGTTCGGCGTGGCAAACCGCATATCCTTGTGGCCGGCGCAGAGCAGCAACGAGCCCATCGAGGCTGCCTGGCCGATGCAGAGCGTCGATACCGCCGGCTTGATGAACTGCATGGTGTCGTAGATCGCCATGCCCGATGTCACCACACCGCCCGGCGAGTTGATGTACAGGTTGATTTCCTTCTTGGGGTTCTCCGCCTCGAGGAACAAAAGCTGTGCACAAACCAGCGTCGCCATCCCGTCCTCGACCGGGCCGGTGATGAAGATGATGCGTTCCTTCAACAGGCGGGAGAAGATGTCGTAGGCACGCTCGCCGCGATTGGTCTGCTCGACCACCATCGGAACGAGGTTCATGTAGGTTTCGACGGGGTTCTTCATGGACTACCCTTGTTGGATGGATTCCGGCGCCGTAGACCTGAGCAATCGGGCGGAATCGGTTCTGGATCGTTGAATCCTAAATAGGATGCCGGCTCACCCTAGCGCAAGGCCGCCCCTCCTAGCCATCTGGTTAAGTCGAAGCAAGCGGCTCGGCCCAAGGAAATGCTGCAGGTTGCGACGGAGATGGCCCTTTGCCCGAAATGCGAGGGCGCTACCCGGCCGCCACGGTAGCAGTTTCTTAACCGCGCTGCTTAACGACAAGCCGTGAAATCCCCGTCCATGGCGGACCTTCCGATACGCTCCCGCGTTGAACCGGCGTCCTTTTTTCAACGGGTGAACGTCATGTTTAGCCAGAGTTCCTTTTGCACGCGTTCCTTTTGCAAGAGCTCCCTTCGCAAGGGTGCCGCATCGCTCGCCTCGACCAGCCTCGCAATGCTTGCGGCCGTGTCGCAGGCCGCGGCCGGCGGCCGCACGCTCGAATGCTACGAGCCGGTGCATCGGCCGGCGATCTACGACACGGTCTATGAAGAGGTGATGGTGAGCCCCGGCGGCCAGCTCGTCCACTATGACCCGCCGATCTACGGCACGACCGAGAGCATCGAACGGATCGCCACGCCTCGCATCAGCTATGAAGTCGTGCCGGCCGTGACGCGCACCGTCTATCACACGGTCAGGGTGGATGACGGCGGCTATGCCTGGGAATGGCGGGTCATCCACGGCCGCAAGGTGCTGTGCAAGGTGTGGCGTGAGGCGCGCTACGCGCGGGTTGCCAAAACGGTCATCGTCGAGCCGGAGCGCGTCCGGCGCGTCGTCCTTCCGGCCGAATACGAAGGCGTCGCCCGCGAGGTGCTGGTGCGGCCAGGAGAGCGGCGCATCACGGAAATCGCGCCCTCATACCGGAGGGTAGCGCGGCGGGTGGTGGTGCGGGAAGGCTCGACCGACTGGCGGCGGGTGGATATCCCGCGGCACTGCGTGGACTAGCCGGAAAATCACGCAGGGGTGTTTCCGACCGGGGCGGCATGGCGAGCCCGGCCGGAAAGCCGGCTTAGGCCAGGTCGACGTCGAGGATCGCCATCGAGAAATTATAGTCGCCGTCGTCCTCGTCCTTGAAGACGATGCCGAGGAATTCGTCACCGACATAGACCTCGGCAGAGTCTTCCTTGCGCGGGCGCGCCTTCACCTGCAGCTTGGGATTCTGGAAGACGCGCTTGAAGTAGGCGTCCAGCTTTCTGATTTCGTCTGGCTTCAAAAGTCTTCTCCGAATGCGGCTGTTCGTTGGAACGCGCTTCTGACACGCCGACGATGGCGATGTAAAGGCAAGCCGGCAGCATTACAACCGAGCCTTGAGTGGCGACCGGACTCCGGCCACTGGCGATGACCGCAGAATCAGATGTCGAAGCTGACGACGTGGTCCATCGTCTGCGAGGGCAGGAGCTGGTCCATCTGTCGCGAGGGCTGGTCGCAGCCGGTCTCGCCGACGACACGCGCCGGCACGCCGGCGACCGTCTTGTTGTGCGGCACGGGCGACAGCACCACCGAACCGGCCGCGATCTTCGAGCAATGGCCGATCTCTATGTTGCCGAGGATCTTGGCGCCGGCACCGATCAGGACGCCGCGGCGAATCTTCGGATGGCGGTCGCCGCTGGCCTTGCCCGTGCCGCCCAGTGTCACGCCGTGCAGGATCGAGACGTCGTCCTCGATGACGGCGGTCTGGCCGACCACCAGGCCGGTGGCGTGATCGAGGAAAATGCCCTTGCCGATGCGGGCGGCCGGGTTGATATCGGTCTGGAACACCGAGGACGAGCGGCTCTGCAGGTAGAGCGCGAAGTCCCTGCGGCCCTGGTTCCACAGCCAATGCGCCAAACGGTGCGTCTGGATGGCATGAAAGCCCTTGAAATAAAGCACCGGCATGATGAAGCGGTCGCAGGCAGGGTCGCGATCGTAATAGGCTTGGATGTCGACGCGGACCGTCGTGCTCCACTCCGGATCGTCGGCAAGCATGGCCTTGAAGGTCTGCCGGATGAGGTCGGAGCCGATATCCTGATGCGCCAGGCGCTCGGCCAGGCGGTGAATGACCGCTTCTTCCAGGCTCTCCTGGTTGAGGATGGTGGAATAGAGGAAAGCAGCCAGCAACGGATCGCGGTTTACCGCTTCCATCGCCTCATCCCTGATCGCGCGCCAGATCGGGTCGACCGGCTGCACCATGCTGGGGCGGGCTATCGTAACGCTGTTCATCGACGGTCTCCGGCCTGCTCATTCATCCGGCGGCACATATAGGCCAGATCATAACACGGTTGAACTCAATTTTCCTTAGTGCTTTGTCAAATGAACTTGGTTCACCGAGATTCAAGCGGCGATGGAAAACGAACCCTTGATCGACGATGCGCTGAAAAGCGAGCTTGCCGCGCTCTATCAGACCGCGGATCGCGACTATCACGGCTTGCCTCACATCGAAGCGATGCTGGCGTTGGCAGCCGAACACCGGCACCTTCTTGACGATCCAGAAGCAGTCGAAGCGGCGATCTGGTTCCATGACGCGGTCTATGACAGCCGCGCCAAGGACAACGAGGCAAAGAGCGCGGTGCTCGCAGCAAGGAAGCTCTCCGGCCGCACCGACCCGGCCCGGCTTGCCCGGATTCTGGCCATGATCAGCGCCACCGCCACGCACCAGTTGCCGCCGCTCGAAGATGAGGGTGCCGCGAGTGATGCCGCCCTTTTCCTCGACATGGACCTCGCGATCCTCGGTGCCGACCCGAACCGCTTCGACGCCTACGAGAAGGCGGTCCGGCGCGAATATGGCTGGGTCGAGGAACCGATCTGGCGCGCCGGCCGCGCGGCTGTCCTGACGAGCTTCCTGGCCCGTCCGCATATTTTCAACACACAATCGTTTCGCGATCGGTTCGAGGCTCGGGCCAGGGAAAATCTGGTCCGATCGCTGCAGGTCCTGCAAGACCAGTCTCAACAGACCTGATCGCCACGCCGAACGTGAACGCCTCTGGGATGACCGAAACCATGGAAAACAACTTCTTCCAACCCGTCGACGCCGCCCAGGTGCCGCGATTTGCCGGGCTTTCCACCTTCATGCGGCTGCCGGCGGTGCCGAACGCGAAGGGGCTCGATATTGCCCTTGTCGGGATTCCTTGGGATGGCGGCACGACCAATCGGGCCGGCGCCCGCCATGGTCCGCGCGAAATCAGGAACCAGTCGAGCCTGATGCGCCGCGTCCACCACGTGTCGGGAACCGAGCCGTTCAGCATTGCCAATGTCGCCGATGTGGGAGACCTCTCGGTCAATCCCATCAACTTGCTCGACGGCTTGAAACGCATCGAGGACGGCATCGCCGCGATCGTTGCTGACGGCGCTATCCCTTTGGCCGCCGGCGGCGATCATCTGACGACATTGCCGGTGCTGCGCGCCATCGCCCGCAAGGAACCCGTCGGCATGATCCACTTCGACGCGCATTCCGACACGAACGACCGCTACTTCGGCGACAATCCCTATACGCACGGAACGCCCTTTCGCCGCGCGATCGAGGAAGGGCTGCTCGACCCGAAGCGGGTTATCCAGATCGGAATTCGAGGCTCGATCTATGAGCCGGGCGAACACGACTGGGCGACCGCTCAGGGCGTGCGCATCGTATATATGGAAGAGTTCGTCAAACGCGGCACCGCTTCCGTCATGCAGGAAGCACGCGATCTTGTCGGCGACAGCCTCACTTACGTGACCTTCGACATCGATTGCATCGATCCGTCGATGGCCCCTGGCACCGGCACGCCGGAGCTCGGCGGCTTCACCACCCGCGAGGTGCAGGAGCTGGTTCGATTGCTCGACGGATTGAATTTCGCCGGAGCCGACGTCGTCGAGGTCGCGCCTCCTTTTGATATTGGCGGCATGACGGCGCTTGCCGGCGCGACCATGATGTTCGAGCTGCTTTGCGTCATGGCGAAATCCATCGCCGACAGGAGAACGCGCGGCTAAAGCATTCTCCCCGAAGTGCTTCCAGTTTCGGGAAAAGGACATCGCAAAGGTCAAAAGCAGGTCGCGTTTCGCGCAACCTGCTTTAGACGCGTCGTCGCCCGCAGCGGACGGTATGGGTCAGAGCGGATTTTCGGCGTAGAACTCCAGCACGCGCTGCTTGAAGCTCTTGTCGCCGACGGCAAGCATGTGGTCGCGGCCCTCGATGCGAAAAGCCTCTGCGTCGGGCATCAGCGCGGCAAGCTGGTCGGGCGAGCCGGCGATGTCGTCCTTGGTCCCGACGGCAATCAGGGTCGGCTGGGCAATCCGCGCGACATCGTCCTCGCTCATTGACGCGCGTGAGCCGACGATGCAGACGGCCAGCGCCCGGCGGTCGCTGCGCGTCTGGTCGGCGAAGGCGCGAAACGAGCGGCCGCGCGCATGGCTGATCGTACCGGAATCCTCGGCCAGAAGCGCATCGGCGATTGGATCCCAGTCGCCGACGCCGTCGACAAGACCGATGCCGAGGCCGCCGAACACCAGCGTCGCCACCTTGTCCGGATTGGACAACGCCATGAAGGCGGATACCCGCGCGCCCATCGAGTAGCCCATCACATGGGCGTGCTCGATGCCGAGGTGATCGAGCAGCGCGGCCGCGTCCGCGGCCATCTTGGCCGGCGTGTAGTCGGCCTCCTGGTAGCTCTTCGTCGAAGAACCGTGGCCGCGATTGTCGAGGGCGATGGCGCGGTACCCCGCGTCGTTCAGCGTCTTGAACCAGCCCGGCGAGACCCAATTGACGTAGTGGCTGGAGGCGAAGCCGTGGATCATCAGCACCGGATCGCCCTGACCGGACGCCGGCGGGCGGTCGAGGTAAGCGAGTTCGAAGCCGTCATGGGAAAAATATTGCATCTGGCGCAGCCGCGGTCAGTTGGAGCCGGCGCCCGAGGCCTTATCGATCGCTGGATGACGCAGGAGATCGCCGTCCTTCAGACCGTCCTTGGCGGCCGTTCCCGCCTTCAGCTCAAGCACGAAGCTTACCGGCTGTCCGGGCGAGATGATCGCCTCCGACTCCGGTTCGCCACGCTTGACGGCCTTGATCCTGCCGTCCTGGCCGATAAAGACCAGGTCGAGTGGCATCGGTGTATTCTTCATCCAGAAATTCACCTCAGCGGGCCGCTCGAACACGAACAGCATGCCGTGATCGTCGGCCATGTCCTTGCGGTACATCAGCCCGGCCTCGCGTTCTTCCGAGCTGTCGGCGATCTCGATTGAGAAGGAATGCTTGCCGGAGCCGGTGATCGCGACGAGCGGCGTCGGATCGGCAGGCAGCATCATCGCCTGACCGTCCGCCGAACTCGGTCTCAAGGCGCTGAAAATGGCGGCCAGAGCGATGGCGGCGCAAAGCGCGCCTGCGGTCAGCCAGTTGCAATGAGCCATGTGATACCTCGTACAGGCCCTGTCCTAGACCATGATCCGAGCGAGTGGAACTGGTTTTTGGACAGGAACGGCCTTGCACCGGGCAGGGCATCCCGATCGTATCGAGAGGGCCCGATGCATGTCGCCCAAAACTGCCAAGCGGTTTTGGCGAACCTGCATCAAGCAAAAAATAAAGTGCGTCGGGCCGCGCTTTAATGCGAGACCGGCAAGGTGCCCATATCGGGGTGTATTTCGGCGGCCATAAGGCCTTTGTCGCCGCGTCCGAAGCGAACCAGTACGACCTGGCCGGGCCTCAGCTCGGTGATGCCATAGCGGCGCAGCGTCTCCATATGGACGAAGATGTCCTCGGTGCCCTCGCCCCGGGTCAGGAAGCCGAAGCCCTTGGTGCGGTTGAACCACTTCACCAGCGCCCGCTCGAGCCCGCTCTCGGCAGTCACGGTGACATGCGTGCGCTGCTCCTGCTCGGCCGGATGCACCGCTGTCGAGGCGTCCATGGAAAGAACCCGGAACGCCTGCAGGCCACGCTCGCCCTGCTTGACCAGACAGACGACGCGCGCGCCTTCCAGCGCGGTCTGAAAACCGTCTCTTCGAAGACATGTCACATGGAGGAGAATATCACCCGAGACGCCGTCGTCCGGAAGAATGAAGCCGTAGCCCTTGGCCACGTCGAACCATTTGATAGCGCCGGCGATTTCGACAAGCCCGGCGGAGTCGCCGCCACTGTCTCGCGTCAAGGCGTCGTCAAGGCTTCCGTCCCGCCTCGTAAAAGAGGCTTTTTCCCCCATAAGAACGCCCCCTTTTCCAACTGCAACCGCTAGTGATTCTTGCCATCAGATTAACACTGCGGCTTCCGGGGTGTGCAAGACCTGACGTGCCTTTTTTCACCGTTGAGCACCGGAAAGCCTCAATTGTTGTTTACCGGCGCGGCCTGAAGCGCAAAGGGGCGGCTGAAATCGATCACCTTATCGGTTTTGTCGGACGATTGCCCTTTGGCGGAGCGGCTCCTATGGTGCGCCGCAAACGTAACGCCGCGAGGAATCCGATATGCGCTATCTTCACACAATGGTCCGCGTCGCCGACATCGATCAATCGCTCGATTTCTACTGCAACAAGCTCGGCCTCAAGGAAGTGCGTCGCTACGAGAACGAGCAGGGACGCTACACGCTGATCTTCCTCGCCGCGCCCGATGACGAGCAAAGCGGCATTGCCGAGAAGGCGCCGCTGGTCGAACTGACCTACAATTGGGATCCGGAGGAGTACAAAGGCGGCCGCAACTTCGGCCACCTCGCCTATGAGGTCGACGACATCTACGCCACCTGCCAGAAGCTGATGGACAATGGCGTGACCATCAACCGGCCGCCGCGCGACGGCAACATGGCCTTCATCCGCTCGCCGGACGGCATCTCCATCGAGCTGCTGCAGAAAGGCCCGGCCAAGGCAAAGGCGGAGCCATGGGCCTCGATGTCGAATACGGGAAGCTGGTAGGCGCCTGCCCCTCCCGGGGATTTGACCGGCCGGTCTATGGCGTTTTGCCGGATCGCGCCTATCTAAGCGCTTGTGGCGCCAGCCAGATCAGGCTGGCGCTTTTCTTGATCGCCGGGAGAATTTCATGCCGACCAGCCGCGCCGACGTCGCCACTGAAAACGCCAGCCGCTATCTGCAGCAGCTCTGCAAGCACTGGGCGCACAAGTTCCCGGTCGAATTCGACCCGCATCACGGCGCCATCCAGCTCTCGCTCGGCCGCACCGTGATGGATGCAGACGACAAGGCTCTCCACATCGCCGTCGCCGCTGACGACGCCGCCTCGCTCGAGCGGCTGGAAACCGTGGTCGCCGACCACATCAAGCGCTTCGCCTTCCGCGAGGAGCTGACCTTCGACTGGCAGAAGGCTGCCTGAAAGAATTGAGCGTCAGCCGGCGGCCTTGCTGGCCATTTCGAGCAGCGCAAGCACGCTGCGCCAGTTGCGCGCCGTGCCCGGCACCTTGAGCGTTCGCCCAATAAGATTGGCAAACACCGATTTGCCAAGCCCTTCCGGCGCATGCAGGTAAAGCACGTCGCCTTTGATCTCGAAGCGCTCCGGGCCGGCACACTTTTCCGCCAGCCGCTTCGCCTCTTCCGCGGTCGGCTCTCGCTCCAGCGCATAGGCATGCAGCTTGGTAGGCTCGCCCGCAACTTCCGGATAGGGATTGTCCTTCACCAGGCGCTCGAACCAGCCGGCATTGCGCACCATGATGCGGGAATTGAACCCCCATTTCTTCTCGAACGCCGCTTCGAGTGCTTTGGTCAGCGCCGCAGCGTCGCTGTTGTTGGCACGAAACACGACGTTGCCGCTTTGCACGTAGGTCGATACGTCTGTGAAGCCGAGGCCTTCGAAGAACGACCTCAGCTCCGCCATCTTGACGATGCGGTTGCCACCGACATTGATGCCGGAAAACAGGGCTACGAACACCGTTCCTTTGTCGCCCGTTTTTGGCCCGCTCATATGATGAACCCCGCGAGCGTCTCGTTGTCGGTGATGTCCTGATACTGCACGCCCTCGGCGTCGAAATTGGCCTTCAGCAGATCGAAATTGCGCCGGTCCTTGGTCTCTATGCCGATCAGCACAGAGCCGAAATTGCGCGCCGACTTCTTGAGATACTCGAAGCGCGTGATGTCGTCGTCCGGGCCGAGCATTTCGAGGAAATCGCGCAATGCGCCCGGCCGCTGCGGGAAGCGGATGATGAAGTACTTCTTCAGCCCTTCGAAACGCAGCGCCCGTTCCTTGACGTCCGGCAGGCGCTCGAAATCGAAATTGCCGCCCGAGACGATCGCGACGATGGTCTTGCCCCTGATCTCCTTGCGGGAAAAATCCTTGAGCGCGTCGATCGCCAATGCGCCGGCTGGCTCCAGCACCACGCCCTCGACATTGAGCATCTCGATCATCGTCGCGCAAAGCCGGTTTTCCGGGACAAGGCGCACCGCGTCGGCGGTGAATTCCTTGAGATGGCGCAGCGGCTCGCGGCCGATTTCAGCCACCGCCGCGCCATCGACGAAGTTGTCGACCTTGGCGAGCCTGACCCGCTTGCCGCCGGCGAGACTCTCGCTAAGGCTAGGCGCGCCCGCCGGCTCGCAGAATACGAAGCGCAATTCACGGTGCTGGTCGGCGAAATAGTGGGTGACGCCGGCAGCCAGGCCGCCTCCGCCCACCGGCAGCATGACGATGTCGGGCATGCGCCCGCCCGGCATCTGGGCTGCGACCTCATAGGCGACCGTCGCCTGCCCCTCGATGATATCCTTGTGGTCGAAGGGCGGCACCATATGCGCGCCGGCGGCTTCGGTGAACTCGAAGGCGGCGCGATAGCAATCGTCGAAGAAGTCGCCGACCAGCCTGATCTCGACGAAATCGCCGCCGAAAAGGCGCGTCTTGTCGATCTTCTGCTGCGGCGTCGTCACGGGCATGAACACCACGCCCTTTTTGCCGAAATGACGGCAGACGAAGGCAAAGCCCTGCGCGTGGTTGCCGGCCGAGGCGCAGACGAACAGCTCGGCATTGTTGCCGGCGGCGAGCGCCTTGCGGAAGAAGTTGAAGGCGCCCCTGATCTTGTAGGAGCGGACCGGCGTCAGGTCCTCGCGCTTCAGGAGGACGCGGGCGCCGGTCTTTTTCGACAGATAGTCGTTCTCCTGCAGCGGCGTTTCCGGAAAGATCCCGCGGATCGCCTCCGCGGCGCCTGCGACGCGGGAAGAAAAACTGTTCATGAGGCAACCGGCTCCGAGACCATGTGGTTCGCAGCCCAAGCCTATTGCATAGTTTGGTTTTCGCGGCCACCGATGCAGCCGCTCGCCGGCCTGCTGCCGCCACTTTGGTTTTCGCGCAACAGTGCCAAGGCGGTTGGCACCCGCCGATCAAATTTCCGCTGGACACGACTTACTTCCGCCGCACTTCCCCTGTCCGGGAGATTTCGCGGAGGCAGATGGCCAATTGCGGCCGGAATGGAAGTTTCGACGTGCATTTGAAGACGATTTGCATCATTGCCCTGGCCTTGCTAGTTGTAGGCTGCGCGGGACGACCGTCACAGGAAATCCTGG
The DNA here is from genome assembly GCF_003997315.1 of Mesorhizobium sp. M1A.F.Ca.IN.020.04.1.1. Lineage (NCBI taxonomy): Bacteria > Pseudomonadati > Pseudomonadota > Alphaproteobacteria > Hyphomicrobiales > Phyllobacteriaceae > Mesorhizobium > Mesorhizobium sp. M1A.F.Ca.IN.020.04.1.1. The sequence goes on along the minus strand of NZ_RZSN01000042.1, from coordinate 21,573 downwards.
GCAGCGTCGTGGTGCCGACGACGGCGACCGAGATCGCCGGCAACCATTCGATCTTCATCGCCACCACCCGCAAGCGCTCAGACGACCCGAACAAGGTTTTCGACGGCGAGCGCTCGGCGACGCTCAATTACGCCCGCGTCAACGTCACCGTCCCGCCGGTTCATGAGACCGGTCAGATCGAGCGTCGCTCGCGCGGGACGTCGAACGATCCGACCAAATATTTCATGGCTTCCGAGGTCGTCGGCTACGACACGCAGCCGAAATTCTCCAGCGCGCTCAATGCCGACATCGACGCCCGCGGCGGCCGCGTCATGGTCTTCGTCCACGGCTACAACACCGGCTTCGACGATGCCGTCTACCGTCTGACCCAGATCGTCCATGATTCCGGCTATCCCGGCACGCCGGTGCTTTTTTCATGGGCTTCGGGCGCCAAGACCACCGACTATGTCTATGACAAGGAAAGTGCCGCCGCCGCCCGCGACCAGTTGGAAGTGACGCTGAGAATGCTGGCGCAGACCGGTGCGCGCCGCATCGACATCGTCGCCCATTCGATGGGGACGTGGGTGACGATGGAAACACTGCGACAGCTCGCCATCACCGGTGACCGCGACCTCGGCGGCAAGCTCGGCGATGTTCTCCTGGCCTCGCCCGACATCGACGTCGATGTCTTTAAGAGCCAGATGCGCCGCTACGGCAAGCCCGACAAGCCGTTCATCCTGCTCCTGTCGGACGATGACCGCGCTCTCCGGCTCTCCGGCCTGATTGCCGGTGCACGGCCGCGCGTCGGCGACTACAGAGACGCGGCCGACCTCGCCTCCTACGGCGTCACGGTGGTCGACCTCTCCAAGGTGAAGGGCAACGACAGCTTCAACCACACCAAATTCGCCGACAACCCGATGCTGGTGAAGATGATCGGCCAGCGGCTGCGCGAGGACGACGGCTTTGCCAGCGACCGCGACGTCACCGACCGGATCAGCCAGCTCGCCACTCAATAACCGTGTTCACGCGGTTGCCGCCCTGCACGGACTTTGAACTGGACCAGACCGCTCGCTGGCTTTATCGAAGGAGCCCGAGAGGTTTGCCGCCCTTGGGGGATCCCGGGTGATCGTGCGTTGGAAGATCGTCCTTGGCCTTGCCTTCACGCTCGCCCTGACGGGCTGCGCCGGGCAGAACGCGCATGACCTGCTCAATCGGAAGGCCGTTACCGCGCCTGCATCCGAAATTGCGGCCAAGCACGAGATCTTCGTCGCCACGACCCGGCAGCAGGCGACCAAGGACCCGCGGCAGGTTTTCGACGGCGACCGTTCGCTGACCACCAGCTACGCGCGCGTCGATGTCACGGTTCCAAAGACCCACCAGGTTGGCGCGATCGAGCGCGCCAAGGGTTCGGCCGACAGCATTCCGGCCAGGCAGTTCACCGCAACCGATGTCGTCCACTATGGGAACGCTTCGCAATTCGCCAAGGCGGTCGGCACCGATATTGCCATACGCGGCGACCGCGCCCTGGTCTTCGTGCACGGCTTCAACAACGGCTTCGACGATGGCGTTTACCGCCTGACGCAGATCGCGCACGACACGAATTATCCGGGCACACCGGTGCTGTTCTCGTGGGCGTCGAGCGGCAAGACGACCGGCTACATTTATGACAAGGACAGCTCCACCGCCGCGCGCGACGACCTGGAAGCGACACTGAGGATGCTTGCCAAGTCCCGCGCCAAAAGCATTGACATCATTGCCCATTCGATGGGGACCTGGCTGACGATGGAAGCTTTGCGCCAGCTCGCCATCACCGGCGACCGCGATCTCAACGGCAAGCTCGGCTACGTCATCCTCGCCTCGCCTGACATCGACGTCGATGTCTTCAAGAAGCAGATGATCCGCTACGGCAAGCCCGACAAGCCTTTCGCCATCCTTCTCTCGGGCGACGACCGGGCGCTCAAGCTGTCCAGCTTCATTTCCGGCGAAAAGCCGCGCGTCGGCGATTACGACAACGCGGCAGATCTCGCCAACTACGGCGTGACGGTGGTCGATCTGACCCGAACCAAGGGCGGAGACCGGTTGAACCATGCTAAATTCGCCGACAATCCGATCCTGGTGCAGTTGCTCGGCAATCGACTGCGCACGCCTGCCGGTCTTGCCTCCGACGAGCCAGATCCGACGCAGCTCAACAATATCGGCCAGGGTCTCGGCAAGGCGGTCGGCTCGGTCGCCGAGGTGGTCATCACCACGCCGTTCAGGGTGCTGACGATCGCCACCGGCGGCTGAGCACCGGTTAGGGCGTGTCGAGGTTCGGTCAGGCTGACCTCACCCGAACATCGGCACATGCTAGATGAACAGATTGACCTTCTGGAACGACGTCACGTCGACAAGGCCGACATCGGAAATCCTGAGTTCCGGGATGACGACCAGCGCCAGCAGCGAATGCTGCATGTAGGCGTTGTTGAGCGAACAGCCGACCTTGCGCATCGCTTCCGTCAACTGCTCGGCTTTGGCCGCGACGATCTCGGCGCGCTCGTCCGACATCAGCCCAGCGATCGGCATTTCCACCAGCGCCAGTTCCTTGCCCTTGGAGTAAAGCACGACGCCGCCGCCGACCTCGCTCAGCCGGTTGACGGCTAAAGCCATGTCCTCCTTGTTGGTTCCGACGGCGATGATGTGGTGCGCATCATGCGCCACGCTCGAGGCCATCGCGCAGTCTTCCACATAGCCGAAGCCCGACACGAAGGCGTTGGTGACGCCGCCCGTGCCCCTGTGGCGTTCGACCAGGGCGATCTGGCAAATGTCGTTGCGGCGATCCATGGCGACCAGCCCGTCCTCGACGGGCAGGTCGGCCTCGAGCGCTCTGGTCGGCGCCTGGTTCTCGATCACGCCGATCACCCGCGCCCGCACCTCGTTGGCACCCTGTGGCGCGGCGATGTCAAAGTCAGACGCCTTGAGCCTTTTGCCGAGCTTGACCGTGTTTTTCGCCGTCCCGGGATAATCATAGGCCGGAATGTCGATCTCGAGCTTGCCGGCTTTCGCCAGCCTGACGCCGCGGCCATAGACCTCGTCTATCGTCATCTGGGCAAGATCGGAGACGATCAAAAGATCCGCCAGCCGCCCCGGCGCGATCGAACCGACCTCGCGTTCCAGCCTGAAATGCTGGGCGGTGTTGAGCGTCGCCATCTGGATCGCCGTCACCGGCTTCAGGCCCTGGCTGATGGCGTGCCGCACCACCCGATCAATATGACCCTCATGCACCAGCGTGCCGGAATGGCTGTCGTCGGTGCACAGGATGAAGTTGCGCGGGTCGATGCCGCCTTCGGTGACCGCCTTGATCTGCGCAGCGACGTCGTACCAGGCGGACCCCAGCCTCAGCATCGCCTTCATGCCCTGGCGCACGCGGGCGATCGCATCCTCGGCGCGCGTGCCCTCATGGTCATCCTCGGCGCCGCCGGCAGCATAGCCGTGGAATGGCAACCCGAGATCGCGCGAGGCATAGTGGCCGCCGACGGTTTTCCCGGCCTTCACCGTCTCGGCGATCTCGCCCGACATCACCGGATCGTTGGCGGCGACTCCCGGGAAATTCATCACTTCGCCAAGGCCGATGATATTCTCCCAGGTCATCGCCTCGGCGACGTCTGCGACCGTAAGCTCCGCGCCGGCATGCTCCAGGCCGGGCGCCGAAGGCACGCAGGACGGCATTTGCACATGGACGTTGATCGGCATCGCGACCGCCTCGTCATGCATCAGCCGAACGCCCGGCAGGCCCAGAACATTGGCGATCTCGTGCGGATCGATGAACATCGAGGTGGTGCCGTGCGGGATCACCGCGCGGCAGAATTCCGTCACCGTGACCATGCCGCTTTCGACGTGCATGTGCGCATCGCAGAGGCCGGGCACCAGATAGCGGCCGCCCGCATCGACCACCTTGGTCCCCTGCCCGATCGTGTGGCCGGCATTCGGCCCGCAATAGGCGAAACGTCCGGCCGCGATGGCGATGTCGGTGCCCGGAATGATCTCGCCCGAATGGACATTCACCCAGCGCCCGTTGCGGATCACGAGATCGGCAGCCCGGCGCCCCATCGCGACGTCGACCAGTTGCGTCGCCACTTCGGTCCAGGGCTTGGGTTTCGTCGGATTGGTGCGGCTCCCCATGAAGAAACTCCTGTTTGCCCGACTGTGCCAAGCTGGCGCGGTTTTGACCAGTTGGCAAAACTGCTTTGTTTTTAAGGCAGGACCGGTTCCCGACAGATCTCTCCGGCAGCAGGGCGAAATCTCGCCTAGACTGGATCTCCGGCTATTTGGGTTGCAGAAGAGATGGCAAAAACGATCCGGTTCGCAATTTTCATGCTGTCGGCATGTAGCGCCGGCCTGGCCTTCTTCACCTTGCATTCATTCTGGGCATGGGCCGCGCCGATCGCCATCTTCATCGCCGGTTCGTTACTAGCCGAATATGCTTTCACGCGGCTGGCCACTCCCGAGGAGAACCAGCGCGACCTGGAGGATCGCGTGCGCAACCCGCCGAAGTAAACCACTGTTGCAGGAATACAATTCCGTTTTCGGGCGAATAACGCTAGGTTGCACCGAGAAGTTTTCGAAACCGCCATTTCGGAGCGCTCGATGGGTCGCCTGACACTTGCCAGTGCCGGCTTTTTCGCCCTGCTGTCCGGGCCGGCCTTGGCCGCGGACGCGATCGCCGACCTGCCCATGACTGCGCCGGGCTTCGATTGGACAGGCTATTATGCCGGCCTGCAGGCCGGCTATGGCTGGGGCTCATCTGACATCTCCGGCACGGAAGGCGAGCCGTTCGCCGCTTCTCCCGATGTCGACGGCGGCTTCGTCGGCGGCCATGTCGCCGGCCTCTGGCAGTTCAATCAGGCGGTGATCGGCGCGCGCGCTGAGCTCAACTATGCCTCGATCGACGCTTCGGCCTTGCTCGACCCTGGCAATGCCGTCGGCACCGAGGTCAAATGGCTGGGATCGATCAATGCCGAAGCCGGCTTGGCGGTCGATCGCTGGCTGATCTATGGCGTCGGGGGCGTCGCCTTCGCCGGTATCGAGACCTCGCAAGACGTCGGCGGCAGCGGCTTCGCCAAGACACGCACCGGCACCGGCTGGACGATCGGCGCCGGGGTCGACTATGCGCTGAGCAGCAACATCGTCGTCGGCGCCCAATACCGTTACTACGATTTCGGCAAGGAGCATTTCGACGTCCCGGACGACTTCTCCGATCGTGATCAGGACCTGAAGCTCCATACCCTGGGCGTAAGCTTCAGCTACAAATTCTGATTTGCGGAGCAGCACGGAACGAAGGTGGCCGGCGACCGCGGGATCAAAACAGAGTCGACCCACCGGGTTATTTGATGTCCGCCCTATAAGCAGCTCTCGAAGCGGCCGGCGCCGACTTCATTCCCGAGTACGGCGGCGGTGCCGGGGTGAGAACTGCGGAAGCCATGAAGCGGATAGCTGCTCCCCTTGGCAAGCCAGCTTGCGTGCGCCTCCTTTGCCTTTGACGGCCAATCCCTCTAAAATGTGCGGCCAAGAAGAAAGAGGGGGGAAGGCTTATGACTGAGCCTGACGCTGCGCACGAAGCAATCGTCGATACGTGGCGTAGTTTTGGCGCCTCCGATTATGAGTACTTTGAGAAATACGAAAACCCTGAGTTGGTGGCTTGGTTTTGGGCACCGGCGAGCCGCTTTCGCAAAGCTTTTGAGCGATATTTGAACTTGGATGATGTGCTCGAAATAGCCAGCGGTGCCGGACGTCATTCGGCGCAGATCGTCGGCCGTTGCAGGCGACTGACGTTGATCGATACTTCGGTCGATGCCACTGCATTGGCTAGGAAACGGTTTTCAAGCGCTTCTCATGTGACCGTGACGCTTTCACCGGACGGCAAGAGTCTACCGTTTGAAAAGGGGCGCTTTTCCTCCGTTTTCAGCTACGACTCGATGGTTCATTTCGAACCGCTGACCGTGGCGTCCTACATCATGGAAGTCGCCTCCGTCTTGAAACCGGGGGGACGAGCTCTCCTTCATCATTCGAACTACTCGGATAATCCAACCGCATCCTTCAAGGAAAATCCCGATTGGCGGAATTTCATGCCAAAGGGATTTGTCGAGCATGTCAGCGCGCGTGCAGGGCTGACCGTCATCGAACAGCAGACGTTCCCGTGGAACGGGAACAGCGAGACTGACGCTCTCACCGTCGTGGAGAAGGGTTAACAGCGCGCCCTGCGCTGGTCTTCTGCGGCCCGGAAGGCGAGCCATAGCCGGTCCAGTTGCGATGAGAACCGATGCGGAAGAGCAATATTCGGTGGCAATACGGTGCCATCCCGCCCACAAGGCTGGACTCGTGTCGGCCCAAGTGCTTGAAATCGCGGCGCGCGGACGTGGCGGAATTGGTAGACGCAAGGGACTTAAAATCCCTCGATCTCTGATCGTACGGGTTCGATTCCCGTCGTCCGCACCACCTTCGCTCCTCGAGCTTCGGGTGGCAGGCCACTCAAACCTTGATCGGATTGAGCTTCAGGTGCTGGATCAAAATGATGGTCTTGGCGTCGACGATACGGCCGTCGGTGATGCCGGCCAGTGCCTCGTCCAGCGGCATTTCCAGCACCTCGATGTCTTCGCCCTCTTCCGGAGCTCCGCCGCCGTCGGAAATACGGTCGGCCGGCGAATAGCGCGCGGTAAAGAACCAGAGCCGTTCCGTCACGCTGCCGGGGCTCATATAGGGCGCGAACAGCCGCTCAACGTTCTTCAAATGATAGCCGAGCTCCTCTTCCGCTTCCTTGCGGATGCAGGTTTCCGGATCGTTTTCGTCGAGCAGACCGGCACAGGCCTCGATCAGCGGCTCGCGATGACCGGTGACATAGGCCGGATAGCGGAACTGCCGCACCAGCAGCACCGTCGAGCGCTGCGGATCGAAAGGCAGGATCACCGCGCCGTCGCCGCGATCGTAGGTTTGGCGGATCTGCGTCTCCCAGCGCCCATCACGGCGGCGATAGTCGAGCACCGTCTTCTTGAGCACCGCCCAATCGTCGGACAGGACTTCTTCAGACTGGATGCGGACGCGATCTTCCATGATTGGCTCCGTGCTGTCGGCAAGCGTTATCGGCGAACAGGCGCGGGCGCAATCCTGGAAACCGACTGGTCCAGCGAGACTTTCACTGGCTGTTGTCTGGCGCGAAGTGCCGCGGCTGCCTAGATAGCGATATCTCTCCCAGGAGCCGTTTCCATGACATCATCGCTTTTCCAGCCGATCACCCTCGGCGGCCTGACCTTTCCAAACCGTATTGCTGTAGCGCCGATGTGCCAGTATTCGGCCGAGGACGGTTCCGCCAGCGACTGGCATCTGCACCACTGGATGAACCTGGCCATGTCCGGCGCCGGCATGGTGACCGTCGAGATGACCGACGTCGAGCGGCGCGGCCGCATCTCGCATGGCTGCCTTGGCCTCTACTCCGACGGCAACGAGGCGGCGGCCAAGCGCACGCTCGATGCGGCCAGGCGCGTCGCTGCGCCCGGCACCAAATTCGGCGTCCAGCTCGCCCATGCCGGCCGCAAGGCATCCAACAGAAGGCCTTGGGAAGGCGGCGGCCCCCTGCAAGCGGGCGAGGATCCCTGGCAGACCGTTTCGGCTTCGGCCATCGCCTATGACACAGGGTGGAATATACCGCACGCATTGGGCGAGGAAGAGATCCGGCAAGTCATCCAACATTTCGCCGATGCGGCCAAGCGGGCCGAGCGCGCCGGCTTCGACTTCATCGAGCTGCACGCCGCTCACGGCTATCTGATCTTCCAGTTCCTGTCGCCGCTTTCCAACCAGCGCACCGACCGCTGGGGTGGCCCGCTGGAAAACCGCATGCGCTTCGCCGTGGAGATCGCCAGAGCGGTGAAGAAGGCAGCGCCGGGCCTGATGCTGGGGGCCCGCCTTTCGGTGAAGGAATGGGTCGACGGCGGCTTCGAGATCGAGGAGGCGATCGAAGTGGCCAAGGCGCTGAAGGCGGAAGGCGTCGCCTATCTGTGCTGTTCCAGCGGCGGCAATTCGCCGTTGCAGAAGCTGCCCAGCGGCCCCGGCTACCAGGTGCATCTGGCCGAGGCTGTGCGCAAGGGCGCCGGCATTCCGACGCGCGCCGTCGGCCTGATCGACGATCCGCAGCAGGCCGAGGCGATCGTGGCCGACGGCCGCGCCGACATGGTGGCTCTGGCGCGCGCCTTCCTTGCCGATCCGCGCTGGGGCTGGCGCGCGGCGGCGACGTTCGGCGAGGAAATCCGTCCGGCGCCGCAGCTGGCACGCTCGGTCACGACGATGCAGCACTGGATGAAGGCCGCGGGCTGAACGGCTTGCACAGGTGACGATTGGCTGAGACCTTTGGGCGCAGCCTTCCGCCACCATTGCAACCAAATTGGCCGTTTTACGTTGGCGGCCATGACAGACAGCAAGCCATTTGAGAAGCCGGTGGTGGTCGAACTCGGCCATGTCGGCAAATATCGCCAAATAAGCAGCACCCGCGAAGCGGCCGAGTGCCTGATGACCGTGTGGCCGCTCAATCGCGGCCAGCGGCATCGTGATGCTCTCGATACTTGCCTGAAAGCGCTGGAGGGGTATCGTTCGACGGCGGACGCGCGCCGCGCGCTGATCGAGGCAGCCGAGGAATCTGAAGTGCTGGTTCCCGAAGAAAGGCTGTCCGACGGAAAGCTGCATTGAGCAGGCAAAGGGCTTCTCGACCGGAGGATTCCATGGCGAAACTGACCTACAAGATCGTCGAGCATGACGGCGGCTGGGCCTACATGGTCGGCTCGACTTTTTCAGAAACATTTCCCACCCGCCAGGACGCGCTGCGCGCGGCTGAAATTGCTTCGGCCGAGCAGCAGGTCGCCGGCACCACGGATGGCATCCAGTATGAGGATTCCGAGGGTGTCTGGCATGACGAACTGGCCGATGGCCGCGACCGGCCGCAGACCGAAGTCTCAGATTAATTTCCGTCGCTCGACCTTGCTGCGACCGACGCTGTAAAAGCTTCACGTCGGTCGCTCGCTGGCGAACGGACTACTTGCCGCAATACTGGTCGTTGACGTTCGGGCCGGCATTCGCATCGGGGCCGGCCGTATCCGAGGCGCATGGGCCGACCGCACCGTTGCCGAAGCTGTTTAGCGCGCTGGCGTCGCGATCCGAATAAATGCTGCCCGTGGTGTAGGGATCAACCGGCGCTTGCTCGCTATGGACCGGGCGATCACGATGCCACCACCACCAAGCGTCCGACGATTGTGCCATAGCCGAGGTGCCCATGCCCAGGACAAGCGCCGAGGCTGCAAAAATCTTCGTAAGCATATTGGTCTCCATCTGGTGAATTGCCGCATTCTTGCTGGCCGGAGATTCGCCAGCCGACACGGATTAAAACCGAGGGTTGGAGCCGAAGTTCCCGTTGCAAGTGTAGGTGAGGCGGAATGTCCGACACTTTTGTGTGACGGTTCGTGAACGGACGCGATCCCTCTCGGCCTTTGACTCGAACGGGATCCTCACGCTGGGAATGCGCGCGCGGCGATGCGCTCGATAAAGGCTACGACGCGTTCCGGTTCCACGAATTGCGGCATGTGCCCGAGCCCTTGGACGCGTTCGAAATCGAGCTCTCTGATCCTGCCCGGCATCGGTTCGCCATGAGCCGCGATGCCGATCACCCGGTCATCCGCGCCGAACAGAATGCCGGCCGGCATCAGGATCTCGCCATAGCGCTGTTCGAGGCGGCCGAGATCCTCTTCCACCGCCACGATATCGGTGGAGGTCGCCTGGAAATGGGCGGGCCGCAACCCGAGCCAACCACCTCCGGCGATCATGTAGTCCCCCGGCACGGCTTGCGGCGCAAAGATGAACTTCATCGTCGGCTCCGCATATTTGAGGCTGTACGGTATCGCTAAAGTATGGGCCAAGATCCAGCGCTTCAGGCGCGAGGGAACATAGAGCAGGTCGAATTTCTGGCGCACCCTCGCCTCCAGATGCGTCAGCGGCGCGATGAGCGCGATGCCGGAAATCGCCGTCGGATGCTCGATCGCAAGTGCAAGCGCGATGGCGCCGCCCAGCGAATGACCGACGATCAAAGGCCGTTCGAGCCCAAGCTCCTCGATGAAGCGCCGCACCACTTCCGCCTGTTCGGGCAGACGGCCGCTCGCCCCGCCCGCCCGCACCGAGTATCCCGAGCCCGGCCGGTCGAGAGCGATCAGCCGGTAGCCGGCGCCGAAGCGGCCGAACAGCGTGTGCCGGAAATGGTGGAGTTGCGCGCCGAGCCCGTGCAGGAACACGATCGGCCTGCCCTCGCCTGCTTCGACATAGTGGATGCGGCTGCCGCCGATCTCGATGAACTTGCCGCACGCCGGTACCAGCCTCTCGGCCTTGGTCGCAATCCACCATGTTGCGAGCATGAAGCCGAGCACGACCGCGGCGGCCGCAACGAGCAGGCCACCGAGCAGCCACGGCAAAATCGATATCAGCATCTTGCACCCGAGCCCTACCGACGCACCTTACTCGCAACCGTGTCTGCCACAAGAGCCCCGCCTCGCGTGCGCATTGCGGCCGGCTGTCCGCCGCGTTATTTCAGGCCACCTGCAGCCGGAGTGAGCCATGCCCGAAATCGTCACAGCCGCCATGCTCGTCATCGGCGACGAGATCCTCTCCGGCAGGACCAAGGACAAGAATATCGGCCATCTCGCCGATATCATGACCGCGATCGGCATCGACCTGAAGGAAGTGCGCATCGTTCCCGACGAGGAGGACGAGATTGTCGCCGCCGCCAACGCGCTGCGCGCCCGCTATACTTATGTCTTCACCACCGGCGGCATCGGCCCCACGCATGACGACATCACCGCCGATTCGATAGCCAAAGCCTTCGGCGTGCCTTGCGAATACGATGCCAGGGCTTACGCCATGTTGGAGGCAAGCTATGCCGAGCGCGGTATCGAATTCACCGAGGCGCGCAAGCGCATGGCGCGCATGCCGCGCGGCGCCGACCGCATCGATAATCCGGTGTCGATCGCGCCAGGCTTCCGTATCGGCAACGTTCACGTGATGGCCGGTGTGCCGTCGATCTTCCAGGCGATGCTCGACAATGTCGTGCCGACGCTGAAGACCGGCATCAAGATGCTGTCGGCCACCGTGCACTGCCCCTTCGGCGAAGGCCTGATCGGCGGACCGCTGGCCGACATCCAAAAAGCGCATCCCGACACCATTATCGGCTCCTACCCGAAATATGGCGAGGGCAAATTCTGGACCGAGCTCGTCGTGCGCGCCCGCGACGAAGCGGCGCTAGAGGCCGCGCGCAAGGATGTTGCGGCCATGGTGGCGGGCCTGTCGGTCGCGAGCTGACTCCGGAACCAGAAGGCGCGCGCCGACGTTTCTGGCACGGCACTTTCGTTGCGGCCATTGATGCCGGTGGCGATCTTGCACCGATAAATTTGAGGGATCTGCCATGCGCTTCAAGACGATCGTCGCCATTCTGCAGAACGAACAGGACGCCGAGCGCGTGCTCGATTGCGCCATCCCGCTTGCCGAGCGATTCGAAAGCCACCTCGTCGGCATCCACGCCGAAGCGCTTCCCGTCCCCTATACGTCGGCAACAGGTTTCCCCGACACCGAATTCCTGCAGGTCTCGGCCGAGATGAACAAGGAGCGCGCCGAGAAGCTGCAGGCGGTCTTTCTCAGGCGCGTCGAGGATTCCGACCTGTCCTTCGAGTGGCGGAGCCTCGAAAGCTTCTCCGGCGACAGCGCGCTGACCGGCATTTCGAGCGTGCGGGCGGCTGACCTGATTATCGCCGCGCAGCGCGACACCGGGGGCGATCCGGGCGCCGATGTCGATACGCTGGTCTACGATGCAGGCCGGCCGGTGCTTGTCGTTCCGCATGCCGGGCCGCTCGTCACCACCTTCAGGCGTGTACTGCTGGCCTGGAACGGCAGTAAGGAAGCGGCTCGTGCAGCATTCGATGCCTTGCCCTTCATCAGCGAGGCGGACAAGACCGACATTCTCGTCATCGATCCGCCGGAAACGCTCGACGAGGCTCCCGAGGCGGCGGGCGCCGAGATCGCGGCTGCCTTGTCACGCCACGGCGCCAATGTGAGCGTTTCCGTGCAGAAATCGGGGGCAAGCTCGGTCGACGACATCATCCAGGAGAGGATCGCCGAATCCGGCGCCGATCTGCTGGTGCTCGGCGCCTACAGCCACTCCTGGCTGCGACAGCTCCTGTTCGGCGGCGTCACCCGCACCGTGCTGCGCACGGCAAACGTGGCAGCCTTCCTGTCGAGATAAGCCTGTCTCCGCGAAGTGGGAATCGGGTTCGGGGGACAAGGACATGTATCAAACAGGGAACTTGCACCGCGTCGCCTGAACAGCGCGACGCGGTATAAGTACACAGCCATCCCTGGCGGCCACCTTGCCAAGGCTGGCGCTTTCCGGCTAATTCCGGCTGCATTCCATCGTATCTGCGCGCTGCGGCGCGCGCTTGCGGAGTGCACGAACCATGTCCCTTCCCGAAAAAGCCTTTCCGGTCTCCTGGGACCAGTTCCACCGCGATGCCCGCGCGCTCGCCTGGCGGCTTTCCGGCACCAACAAAGGCCAGTGGAAGGCGATCGTCTGCATCACCCGAGGAGGCCTGGTGCCCGCGGCGATCATTTCGCGCGAGCTTGGCATCCGCGTCATCGAAACGGTCTGCGTCGCCTCCTATCACGACTACACGAGCCAGGGTCAGTTGCAGGTGCTGAAGGAGATCTCGCCTTCGCTTCTTGCTGATGACGGCGCCGGTGTGCTCATCATCGACGACCTCACCGATACCGGCAAGACGGCCGGCATCGTGCGCGCCATGATGCCGAAGGCGCATTTCGCCACCGTCTATGCCAAGCCGAAGGGAAGGCCTCTGGTCGATACATTCGTCACCGAGGTCAGCCAGGACACCTGGATCTACTTCCCGTGGGACATGGGCTTCACCTATCAGAAGCCGATTGCCGACGATCACGCCGGCTGATCGTTGGAAGCTGCTGCTTCCGTCCAGCGCCCGCCCAAATCACTGTTTGCCGCATAGAAAAGGCTCTCGGGGAGAAGGCTCTCGGGGGCGATGATTTCGCAATGGCCTGCCCTGTCCGGGTTAAACAACCCGAGTGAAGTTTTTTACTTTTATCGTCCACAATACGTCGTAAGATTCGTTTGATGGCAAATGATTCTAGAGGCTCGGGGCAGCTTCTACGATGTTGACGAGGCCAACGACGCACAACCAGATGGCCGAAAGAGTCCGACGACTCTTCGGCTCAGTGCCTTGCCGCCTGCAGGTTGCAGCCCTGCCTTGGCGTGAGAACGAAAACGGCGTCGAGATCATGCTGATCACCAGCCGCGATACCGGGCGCTGGGTGCTGCCGAAAGGCTGGCCGGAAGCCAGGGAGCCGCTTTGCGTAGCTGCCGCCCGCGAAGCGGGCGAGGAAGCGGGTTTGCACGGCACGGTCTCGCATCTCGAAGCCGGCCGCTATTTCTACGGCAAGGTCCTGGCATCCGGCGAGGAAGTGCCTTGCGAGGTCCTGGTGTTCCCGCTCAAGGTCGACCGGGTCGCGGACCGCTGGAAGGAAAAGCGCGCCCGCACCCGCAAATGGGTCGGCTCCGCCGAGGCCGCCCGCATGGTCAACGAGCCCGATCTTTGCCAGATCATTGCCTATTTCTGCGCCGATCCGCGAAAATTCGCCTGAGTCATCGCTCACATAACGCATATCTGACCCGACGAGCATGCCGCGCGTTGCGGTGCGCGAACATCGGTGCTTTGTGTGGTTAATGCAGTGCCGATTCGGCTAATGGCGTCGATCGATGACGAACTCCGCGCAACCACTTGAAGAAGACTCCGGCGAACACCGGCGCGAGCACCGCCAGCGCGTGCTCAAGGGCGGGACGATCATCACCGGTATCCAGAATTCCGAGGTCAGTTGCACGTTGCGCAATCAGAATGCCGGTGGCGCCGAGCTGAAAGTCGCACCGGAATCACGCGTTCCCGATCGTTTCCTGCTCTACGTCCCGCTCGATGGCGTGGCGTATCGCGCGGAAGTCCGCTGGCGCCGCAACGACCGCGTGGGCGTCAAGTTCACCGGTACCGAGGCCAAGCCCAAGTTGCACTACGGCTGACGGTCGGTCGCAAGGCGGGAAGGCACCCGGCCGAAGCCGGATGCCTTTCCTCAGGCGACCAGGCCTTTGGTGAGTTCGAGCGCCTGGCGCTCGAACAGCCGCCGGTAGATACCGCCGTTCAGCCGGATAAGCTCGTCATGCGAGCCTTCCTCGATGATGCGGCCGCGGTCGAAAACCAGCAGCCGGTCGAGTGCCCGCACGGTCGAAAGCCGGTGTGCGATGACCAATGTCGTGCGCCCGACCATCAGCCGCTCCATCGCCTTCTGGATGAGCACCTCCGATTCGGAATCCAGGCTCGATGTCGCCTCGTCCTGGATCAGGATGCGCGCATCGGCCAGGAAGGCGCGCGCGATCGCCACGCGCTGGCGCTCGCCGCCCGACAGTTTCACACCGCGCTCGCCGACCAGGGTTCCGTAACCCTTGGGCAGATCGGCAATGAAGTCGTGCGCGCTGGCGAGCTTCGCGGCATGCTCGATCTCGGCCTGCGTTGCGCCCGGCCTGGCATAGGCGATGTTCTCGGCCAGCGACCGGTGAAACAGGATCGGCTCCTGCTGCACGATGGCGATCTGGCTGCGCAACGATGATTGCGCAACCTTCGAGATGTCCTGGCCGTCGATCAGGATCCGGCCCCCGTTCACGTCATAGAGGCGCTGGATCAGCTTGACGAAAGTTGTCTTGCCCGATCCCGAATGCCCGACCAGCCCGACGCGTTCACCCGCGGCGATCTCGACCGAGAAGTCGCGATAGAGCGGCAGCCGGTGATTGCCGTAATGGAACGTCACCTTGTCGAACGCAATGCTGCCGTCGGTGATCCGGATCGGAGCGGCACCGGGCCGGTCCTCGATGCCGAGCGGTTCGGACTGGAAGTCGACCAATTCCTCCATGTCGTTGATCGAGCGCTGCAGGTTGCGGATATGCGTGCCGATATCGCGCAGATAGCCCTGCAGGACAAAGAACGACGTCAAAACAAAAGCGATGTCGCCGGCACTCGCCTCGCCCCAGGCCCAAAGCATGAGCGCAAGGCCGATCACGGCCGCCCTCATCAGGAGCAGCATCGTGCCTTGCGCGGTGCCGTTGAACGTGCCGCGCACCCAGGTACGGCCCGTGCGCAGACGCCATTTGGCGACCACGCGGGCAAGCCGCGCTTCCTCGCGCGCCTCGGCGCCAAAACCCTTGACCACGGCATTGCAGCTCACCGCGTCGGCCAGCGCGCCGCCGAGGCGTGTATCCCAGCTGTTGGCGAGGCGTGCCGCCGGCGCGACGTAGCCAAGCGACAGCATGGCGGTGACGGCGATGAACAGCACCGAGCCGATCGCGACCACCAACCCCATCATCGGCCAGAACCAGCCGAGCAGCAGCGTCGAGCCGACCAGCATGACCAACGACGGCAGCAGCGCGATCAGGATCGTGTCGTTCAGCAGGTCGAGCGCCCACATGCCACGCGTTATCTTGCGCACCGTCGAGCCGGCGAAGCTGTTGGCGTGCCAGTCCGTCGAGAAGCGCTGGACGCGGTGGAACGCGTCGGCGGCGATGTCCGACATCATCTTCAACGTCAGTTCGACAATCCCCATGAAGGCGGCGTTGCGCAGCACCACAGCCGCCAACGCCAGCGCCATCAGGATGGAGAACGCCGTCATTGCGGCGTGCCACGCAACCTCGTCGGCGCCGGCGCTGCTGGCGACCGCGTCGACCAGCCGGCCGGAATAGAGCGGCGTCAGCACGTCGGCCAGCGTCGAGAGCAGGAATGCGCCCATGATGAGCGACAGGCGCCACGGCTGGCGGCGCCAGTGGCCAAGCGTGAAGCCGAGCACGCTGCGAAAGGCGCTGGCGCGCAGATCTATTCTGAAACGAGCCATGATGTCATCCGGGCGCAGAGAGGCCCGGTCCCGCTAAAATCAAATTGGAAAACCCGCGCCGGCGCCCTATGGCGCCCTTAGAACGGGGAGGTTCAGTATGGCTGGTCGCGCGCCCTCGGTGGCGACCGGCAGAGCCAGATGCCTGCCTGCGGATGGCCTTCCGAACGGAGTTCGGACGGCCGGTGCAGATCTAGGCTTCGCGGCCTCGCATAACGATGTCAAATCCTGCCATACAGTCCTCCCGAAAGGGAATCGCGGAAGCGCTCTTATAGAGGCGGCTCACCATCTCGCCAAGGCAGGGCGGCGCCAGGAGGGCGTCTTGTCCGGCCACTGAGACGATTTTGCAACAATGGTGGGTTGCGCTGCCAACAGCGCCGGTTCAGGCGAACAGCTTTGCGTTTCAGCGGACTAGCTGCGATCCCGGAACCGATTGGTGATCGGGTAGCGGCGGTCGCGGCCGAAATTCTTCTTCGTGATCTTCACGCCTGGGGCCGCCTGCCGGCGCTTGTACTCAGCAATGTAGAGCAGATGCTCGACGCGCGTCACCGTCGCCCGGTCGTGGCCGCGCGCGACGATGTCGTCAACGCCCATCTCGTGCTCGACCAGGCATTCGAGAATGTCGTCCAGCACCGGGTAAGGCGGCAGCGAATCCTGGTCGGTCTGGTTTTCGCGCAGCTCCGCCGACGGCGCCTTATCGATGATGTTCTTCGGAATGACCTCGCCCGATGGGCCGAGCGCCCCCGGCGGCACATGCGCGTTGCGCCAGCGCGCCAGCGCATAGACCTGCATCTTGTAGAGGTCCTTGATCGGGTTGAAGCCGCCATTCATGTCGCCATAGAGAGTGGCGTAGCCGACCGACATCTCACTCTTGTTGCCGGTGGTGACGACCATCGAACCGAACTTGTTCGAGATCGCCATCAGGATCGTGCCACGCGCACGGCTCTGCAGGTTTTCCTCGGTGATACCTTCCTGAGTGCCCTCGAAGAGCTGGGTCAGCGCATGCCGGAAACCTTCGACCGGCTCGGAGATCGGCACGATGTCGTAACGGCAGCCGAGCGCGCGGGCGCAATCCTCGGCGTCCTTCAGCGAGTCCTTCGAGGTATAGCGATAGGGCATCATGACGGTGCGCAGCCGCTCCTCGCCAAGCGCGTCGACCGCCAGTGCAGCGCAGATCGCGGAGTCGATGCCGCCGGAGAGGCCGAGCACCACGTTCTTGAAGCCGTTCTTGTTCACGTAGTCGCGCAGGCCCAGCATGCAGGCCCGGTAGTCGGCCTCCTCCCGCTCCGGAATCTTCGACATTGGGCCTTCGGAACAGACCCAGATGCCATCCCTTCGCTTCCAGGTGGTGACGTCGACCGCTTCCTCGAACTGGCTCATCTGGAAGGCAAGCGTCTTGTCCGCGCCGATGGCGAAGGAGGCGCCGTCGAAGATGAGTTCGTCTTGGCCACCAAGCTGATTGGCGTAGATCATCGGCAATCCGCATTCGATGACCTGACGGATCACCACCTGGTGGCGGACGTCGATCTTGGCGCGGTAGTAGGGCGAGCCGTTCGGCACAAGCAGGATCTCGGCGCCGCTCTCGGCCAGCGTCTCGCAGACGGCGATGTCGCCCCAGATGTCCTCGCAGATCGGGACACCGATGCGCACCCCGCGGAAATTCACCGGCCCTTGCAGCTCCGGCCCGGCCTGGAAAACGCGCTTCTC
Source organism: Mesorhizobium sp. M1A.F.Ca.IN.020.04.1.1 (assembly GCF_003997315.1). NCBI lineage: Bacteria > Pseudomonadati > Pseudomonadota > Alphaproteobacteria > Hyphomicrobiales > Phyllobacteriaceae > Mesorhizobium > Mesorhizobium sp. M1A.F.Ca.IN.020.04.1.1. The sequence goes on along the minus strand of NZ_RZSN01000042.1, from coordinate 3,891 downwards.
GTCGAACTCGCCATAGTTCGGCAGGTCGAGCTTGTAGCGCTCGGCGATGATCTTGCCGCGATCGGCGAAGACGATGGAGTTATGCGTGCCGGTCCGGCGCTTCAGCGGTGTGCCGATGATGACGCCAGGACCGCCATCGGCGGTGTCGGCGGCGAAATCCTGCGCCGCCTTTTCGCAAGCCTTCAGGAAGGCCGGCTTCAGCACCAGGTCTTCCGGCGGATAGCCGGCGAGGAAGAGCTCGCTGTAGAGCACCAGATCGGCGCCCTGGCGGGCCGCATCCGCCCTTGCCTCGCGCGCCTTGGCGAGATTGCCGGCGACATCGCCGACGGTCGGGTTGAGCTGGGCGACGGCAATGCGCAGTAGGTCGGGAGCGGTCTGGGTCATGAATTGGATTTAGCGTGGCGGCAATCGCCGGGCAATGGCGATTGCTTGTGCCACCCAGGACTGGCCGGCGAATGCCGGTCATGTCCCGCCTCAGCCGGAGGCGATCAGGCCTGCTCGCCCATGTATTCGCGCAGCGTCTCCGGCGAATGGTTCTCGCCGATCGACATCGCCAGAATGCGCGAGATGTGCCGGCGCGGCAGCCCGGTCGCGGCGGACCATCGGTTGATCTGCGCCTGGATCTTGTCGAGATCCCGCTTCGAAGTCGGGCTTTCGGCGATGTCGAGACCGGCGTCGCGCAGCGCCGCCGCCATGTCGGCGGAAACAATGAAGGTGTCCCACGCCAGCCAGCGCAGAAAATACTGGCCGGTGTTGCCGCCGAGCCGGCTGCCATGCTTGCCGAGATAGGCGGTCAGCCCGACCTGGTCGTCGGCCGGCCAGTCGGCCAGGAACTTGCCGAAGCCGCCATGTTCCTTCGAGACGCGGTCGACGAAAGCCGCGTTGTCGCGCACGGATTTGATCTTTTGCGGGTTGCGCACGATGCGCTTGTCGGACGCCAGCTCGTGCCAGAAGTCGTCCGGCTGGAACAGGAGCCGCTTCGGCTCGAAGCCAAGGAACGCCTCCTCGAAACCAGGCCATTTCTGCTCGATCACACGCCAGACGAAACCGGCGGCAAAGATGCGCTCGGCCATCGTGGAGAGGATGCGGTCATCATGAACTTTCGCCACGGCAGCGTTGTCGGGCATAGGTCCGAGCAGCGACGCCAGCGCCTCTTCACCGCCCTTGCGTTTTGCCGCCCGGGCACGAATTCGCTGGAAATCGGCCATTTCCGCCCTCGCCTGTGCCGACCAATCTATCACTTCCCGTCAGGCTCGGTAGCCTCTACCTCTATACGCAATTCCAGGAAAAGTGCGAAGCGGTTTTCCGTCCGGAATTGCGTGAGATAAGTGAGAATTCCAGGAAAAGTGCGAAGCGGTTTTCCGTCCGGAATTGAGTGAGCTAAGTAAGCAATCTCAGGAAAAAGTGCGCAGCGGTTTCCATCCGGATTCTTGGAACCCGGGCCTGACGACGGAGAGGACGATGAACAAGACGGTCGAGGATCTGTCGAACCGCTGGCTGAAGCGAAAGCCGGACGGTCTCTCTCCTCTCGAGAGCCGCGTGCTGAAGTCGACGCTGGAACGCACCACCATCACCAGGGACACCAACAAGGCAGTCGCCTTTCATCAGAGCTATGGCGATCGCGTTGCCGACACGATCGCCCGTATCGGCGGCTCATGGTCCTTCATTCTGGGCTTCATCGCCTTTCTGGTGCTGTGGACCTTTGGCAATGTCTGGCTCTTGTCGCGGAACGCCTTCGATCCCTATCCCTTCATCTTCCTCAACCTCGTGCTCTCGATGGTCGCCGCCTTGCAAGCACCGGTGATCATGATGTCGCAGAACCGCCAGACCGAGCGTGACCGCATCGACGCCGCCCATGACTATGAGGTCAACCTGAAGGCCGAGATCGAGATCATGGCGCTGCATGAGAAGCTCGACGAACTGCGCCACAGTGAGCTCATCGGCATGCGCGACGAGATCCTGCGCATGGCTGAGCAGATCAGGCGGATCGACGAGAAGCTGTCGGCGCGGTCGGCGGGCTGATGACCGAGGCCATCCATCGTCTCATCGAGCAATACGGGCTGATCGCGGTCTTCCTTGGCTGCGTCGCCGAGGGCGAAAGCGCTGCCATCCTCGGCGGCTTCTTCGCCCATCAGCACATATTCGTGCTCTGGCAGGCTTTCCTGGCCGCGTTTCTCGGCGCCTTCGCCGGCGACACGGCTTTCTTCACCCTCGGCCGCAGCTTTGCCGATCATCCCTATGTCGTCAGGCTGCGCAGGCGGCCGGGTTTCCGCCGCGCCTACCGGCTGCTCAACACCCATCCCAACATCTTCGTGCTGACGAACCGCTACATCTACGGAATGCGGCTTGTCGGCGGCATCGCCGCCGGGCTGTCGACCGTGTCGGTGCCGCGCTTCGTCATCCTGAACGCCATCTCGTCGGCAGTCTGGGCAGCCCTCTTCGGCACGGTCGGCTATGTCTTCGGGCTGGGGGCGGAGCGCATGGTCGGCCAGGCATTTGCCCGCCATGAGCGCGTGCTCGTAGCCCTCGCCGTCGGCATCGCTGTGGCCGTCCTGGCCGGACTGGTTGCCCGCCATTTTGCCGGAAGGGAGCGCGCAAAGGACGCAAAAGAGGATCAGGCCGAATCCTAAGCTGTCGGACCGATGCCTCCCGGTCAGATCGGCGCGCCGATGATGCGCTCGATGATGGCAATGCCCCAGACGCCCCCCGCGATCACGATCGAAATCAGCACCGCCAGCGAGCCGCAGTCCTTGGCGAGCTGGATGTCGATGTGGAACTCGCGGGAGATCGCGTCGCACGCAGCCTCGATGCCTGTGTTGAGCACCTCGACCAGAATCATCAGCAGAACCGCGCCGATCAGCAAGGCGTAGCCGCGCCAGGATACCGAGATGAACCAGCCGGCCGGCAGAGCGAGCGCAAGCAGCATCAACTCCTGCTGGAACGCCTTTTCGTGAGCAGCCAGCTTGCGGAAAGCCCGCACCGAGTTGATGAAAGCGTCGATCAGCCGCTGCATGCCCAGCCCCGTTTCGAATCACCGTGAGGGGATATCGCAACAGCCGGGTCAAGGGAATAAGGCAGGCGGCCCAAAAGTCACTCGTCCGCGACCTTTATCGACGGCGTCGACTTGTCGAACTGCGGCAGGCCGTCGTCGATTGCATAATAGTCGCCCTTGTCGCCGACGAAGATGTGGCTTTCGGCCGAAAGCCCGGTCGGCTTGTCGAACGAGCCGGCCATGATGGAGATCGTGTCGAGCTCGTTGTGCTTCCAGAACAGCACCGAGCCGCAGCTGCGGCAAAAACCGCGTTTCGCTATGTCGGACGCGCCGTACCAAGCAAGCGCGTCGGCCCCCTCGATGTCGATGTCGGCGTCCCTCGAAGAAGTCGCTGCAACGAAATGGCCTGTTTGCTTGCGGCACTGCGAGCAGTGGCAATAGACCACCCCGCGCAACGCTCCTCTCGTCGTGAAGCGCACCGCTCCGCACAGGCACGATCCCGTGTGATTTTCGCCCATCCCCGGCCTCCTTCAACGCCATACGCCTCGATCGCGCCACACAAGATTCCAGTTTTGCGCTCTTCCGGCGCAGGCAAATGCGACACCGAAGCGGCGCGTTTCAAAAGCTGCGCCTGCACCGCAGTGCAACCTGAAGCAGCAAAAACGGTCTGGAAACGCCCGCCATTAAGGAAACTTTAGCGCAGCTGCATTTATGGTTCCTGCAGGCGATGGTCGTGTTGGGGACGCGGCCTAGCATCGCAATTCTGATTCGATCCCCGCATTGGCGGCTCCCGGCGGTGGCAGGTCTCCGGTCGCGCACTGAAGGGAGTAGTGAACAGACTATGCAGCCGGCAGCCGTCCCGAGCGACAGAAATGGCGATATCGCCAGCACCGTTGTGG
>NZ_RZSN01000430.1:0-466 GCF_003997315.1 Mesorhizobium sp. M1A.F.Ca.IN.020.04.1.1 | reverse complement strand
AATCCAATCCGGACGTGCCGGGGGGCACGCCACGGATACGATCGTCGAGCATGAAATTTTCATGCACGACAAGCGATTGGGCCGGTGTGTTCTCGCTCATCCGATGCTAACCCTTCCGTCGCCGAACAATGGCTCAACCGATTGCCGGCCAAGGCCTGAGGGAACCGCGTGCCAAATCCCTACTCCGGACCCATCATCGACGCCCATCACCATCTCTGGGATCTCAGCCTCGGCCGCCATCCCTGGCTGACCGCCTCTGCCGGCGAACGCGGCGGCCTCGGCGAGCTTGATGCCTTGCGCCGCAACTATCTGCCCGAGGATTATCTGCGCGACGCCGCCCGGCACAATGTCGTCGCCAGCGTCCATGTCGAAGCCGGCTGGGCGAGCGACGACAGCGTCGGCGAGACCCGCTGGCTCGAGACGCTCGACAAGTCGTGCGGCGTAGCGGCGCGCTACGTCGTCCATG
>NZ_RZSN01000429.1:0-474 GCF_003997315.1 Mesorhizobium sp. M1A.F.Ca.IN.020.04.1.1 | reverse complement strand
GACGCAGGCATTCCCTCACCGCTCTCCGACTCGGCGCGTTTCTTGATCAGGGCAATGACGTCCGTTGCGAATTGATCGGCCATTCTGTTTCCTGTCTTTCTTTCCCGCGTTTCGACCCGGACCCGCGGCTCAGTTCCTGAGGCGCGCCGCGTCGCGAAAGCCATCACGCTTGTGCGACTGACAAAGCCCAATGCTCATAAAGCCGGATCAGGTCCGGCCGGTGTGTGGCGTAGGTGCAGTATGACGATGTGAGCCGCTACACCGTGCGCGTCGTAGCCGATTGCGCGGGCTTCCGGTCTCGCGCCGGCCCAACTGCGGCCGCTTTCGAATGGCTTTGCGTGGAAGGTTCCCAGTCTGTCCATAGGCTCGGAAGAAGTCGGACAGTTGACATGGCCGGTCAGTTGCAACTCCCTTTCCCAGCACTCCACTGCCCGGTAGAGCGCATGAAAGTTCTCCTTTCGGGCAGTTCTTAAG
>NZ_RZSN01000428.1:0-427 GCF_003997315.1 Mesorhizobium sp. M1A.F.Ca.IN.020.04.1.1 | reverse complement strand
TGGCTGGCCACCGTGCAGCTTGCCGGGGATTGGTGGTCCAAGGTCGGATTCGCCATGGCTATCAAACATTCAATTCGTCTAAAATGGTCCGGAACCATTTTTTAGCGCACGCTATATTGAATCGCAGTCTTGCGAGGCAGTTCATGCGTTTGAAGTTCATCCCACCTATTGAGCCGGAGCTTGTCGACACCCGCCCGAGCGGGGCGACTGGATTCACGAGATCAAATTCGACGGGTATCGCACTCAGCTCATCATGGATGAAGATGGCATCCGCCTGTTGACGAGAAGAGCGCGCCACAACCAGGACAGGTCAAGCGACTGATCCTTGGGTCTCATCACCGACAGGGGAAGTTTGCACCTGTTCGCGTCTCCGATCATGATGCGTATCCCAGCGGCCACCAAGGTTCACTCGGACGCCGGGATGGGT
>NZ_RZSN01000427.1:0-485 GCF_003997315.1 Mesorhizobium sp. M1A.F.Ca.IN.020.04.1.1 | reverse complement strand
GAGCAAGACCGCTTCGCGGGAAAGGAAATGGAGAACCCTCATGACTATCGCTGAAACCGAAATCTTCATGGTGCCTTTGAACAAGCTGACGATCTCCGAAAAGAACGTCCGCAAGACCAATGCCAACGACATTGATGACCTTCTGGCGTCGATTCCCGTTTTTGGTCTGATCCAGAACCTCAGTGTCGAGTCGACCGAGAAGGAAGGGCATTTCGCCGTTATCGCTGGCGGCCGTCGCTTGCGCGCCTTGAAGCGGTTGGCGAAGGATAAGGTCATCGCCAGGGATTATCCGGTCAAGTGCAGTCTGGCGAAGGCCGGCGCCAAAGGGCTGTCCCTGGCCGAGAACTTCATTCGCGCACCGATGCACCCCGCCGACCAGTTCGACGCCTTCAAGGAGCAGATCGACGCCGGAAAGACGATAGAGGAAACCGCCGACGCTTTCGGCGTGTCGCCCACGATCGTAAAAAAGCGCTTGAAGCTGGCAG
>NZ_RZSN01000426.1:0-540 GCF_003997315.1 Mesorhizobium sp. M1A.F.Ca.IN.020.04.1.1 | reverse complement strand
GGCCGCGCCAGATGGTGAGGAATTCGCGCGCCTGCGCATAGCGCTCGTCATGCGGCAGGAACACGCCGTCGCCGGCAAGCTCGGTCGGATTGCCACCGACCACGACGTTGAGCAGCAGGCGCCCGTTGCTGAGCCGGTCGAGCGCCGCGGTCTGGCGCGCGGCGAAGGTCGGCAGCGTCACGCCGGGCCTCAGCGCGACGAGGAATTTGAGCTTCTCGGTCAGCGTCGCCAATCCGGTGGCGGTGATCCAGGAATCCTCGCAATTCTGGCCGGTGGGCAAGAGCACGCCCGGAAAGCCGAGCCGGTCGACGGCCTGCGCGATCTCCTTGAAATAGCCGAACTCCGGGGGCCGCTGCTGCTTCTCCGAGCCGAGATAGGAGCCGTCGCCATGCGTCGGGATGAACCAGAAGAAATCGAGCGGCGCGGCGTTGGCTGTCATGGCATCCATCGGGAGATGAGGTCCAAACGGCAGCGGCGCCGGACTGTGCTGCCCGGCGCCGCTGCCGTTTGGACCTCATCTCCCGATGGATGCCATGACAG
>NZ_RZSN01000425.1:0-542 GCF_003997315.1 Mesorhizobium sp. M1A.F.Ca.IN.020.04.1.1 | reverse complement strand
TGCCGGCCCTTCTCCGCCGATAGGAAGGGCCTGGTGCTGGGCGAGGGTGCGGGCATGGCCGTGCTGGAAAGCTACGAGCATGCCACGAGGCGTGGTGCCACAATTCTTGCCGAGATCGCCGGCGTCGGCCTTTCCGCCGATGCCTTCCACATCGCCGCGCCATCTGTCGAGGGGCCAGCGTCGGCGATGCGCGCCTGCCTTGCCGATGCCGGGCTGAATGCCGAGGACGTCGACTACCTCAACGCGCACGGCACCGGTACCAAGAGCAATGATCAGACTGAAACGGCGGCGATCAAGCGTGTGTTTGGAAACCACGCTTATTCGATGTCCATCTCTTCCACCAAGTCCACGCACGCGCATTGCCTCGGCGCAGCGAGCGCGCTTGAAATGATCGCCTGCGTGATGGCAATCCAAGAGGACGTCGTGCCGCCGACCGCCAACTATCGCGAGCCAGATCCCGCTTGCGACCTCGACATCACGCCCAATGTGCCGCGCGAGCGCAAGGTGCGCGTCGCCATGAGCAACGCCTTCGCCATGGGCGG
>NZ_RZSN01000424.1:0-570 GCF_003997315.1 Mesorhizobium sp. M1A.F.Ca.IN.020.04.1.1 | reverse complement strand
GGCGTCGCCTCGCTCGCCGTCTGGTCCCCCGGCCTCAACGAGAACGGCAATTCAAAGCTCGGCTCCATAGCGCTTGAGAAGCTCGCCAGGATGATGAACTGGTCGATCTTCGCGCCTTAGCAGGTGCTGGGGCGCAAGATTCGAAGGCCAGAAAACGAAAATCCCGCGCCGGACGAGCACGGGATTTTCTGTTCAACAGCGAAACCTAATGAGCTGACAGAGCTTAGAAAAAGCCCTTCCGCTGCCACCAGCCGGCACGCTTCGGCTTTTCTTCGGTCTTGGCTTCCTCGCTGACGTTGGACGAAACGACGGGGACAGCCGGCGTGTCGATCGACTGCGGTTTGCGCCGCGTTGGATGGGCATTGACGGATGCTTCAGCCTCGCTCGGAGCAGCAGCGGCCGCTGCCAGCTCCGGTTCGGCCGCCGCAGGTTCAGCGGGAAGTCCCGCCGCCGGCTCGGGCGCTTTCTCGGAGACGGTTTCCTCGACAGCCTTCTTCGATCGCGGTGCACGGCGAGGCTTCTTCGGCTTCTCCGTTTCCGCGACATCGTCATTGGCAGGCGGGGGCGCGG
>NZ_RZSN01000423.1:0-572 GCF_003997315.1 Mesorhizobium sp. M1A.F.Ca.IN.020.04.1.1 | reverse complement strand
GCGTATGCGGGTCATGCTGAGACCCTCCGGCAAAGGATCCACCGAGGTTAAGATAGAGGATCTCGCCATCAAGTTCGCGCAGCCCGAGCAAGAAGCTCGTGTTAAGCCCCGCGGCGTTGCGATTCAGGGCGCGGCGCGCCCAAAGATCCCACATCGAGACGATCTGTCGCTTGGGCCGTGCGACACCCACCACGATTTCGCCGGGCAGCGGAGATACGGAAATCAGCCTCAGACCATGTGTGGTCAGCAGCGCCGATTGCTTTGCCTCGATGTCCTCGACGCGAAGCCGGTCGCTGCCGACGAACCGAACAAGCGCAGCATTCGGCGTCAACCGCATGCCCGCGATCTTGGCCTGCAGATTGTAACCCATGAGTGCGGTGCGCAGGCGGCTCGCCGTGGCCTCGAGCCATTGATCGTCCTCCCCGGCTTCCGATTGTATCTGCCCTGCTCGGCGAGACACCATGCCGGCAAAGCTCTCCCCGTTCCCCGATGGTGCCGGGCCCGAGGTCTCCTTCATATCTTGCTGTGCGGGGGCGCTGCTCGGACGAATAACGACCTCAGCGATAGTGGTT
>NZ_RZSN01000422.1:0-585 GCF_003997315.1 Mesorhizobium sp. M1A.F.Ca.IN.020.04.1.1 | reverse complement strand
ACGACATCGATCGCAAGCAGCTCGTCTCCATGGCCCGCTTCAGCTTGCTCGCCGTGCTTGCAGCGCGCGAAGCCATGCGGCAGGCCGGACTTTCCTGCGACGAAGGGAATGCCCATCGCTTCGGCGCTACAGTGGGCGTCGGCGGCTTGGGCTGGGATGTAATGGAGGAAACTTACCGGGCCCTCCTTTTGGACGGCGCGAGGCGAGTTGGCATCCTCGCTGTACCCAAAACGATGCCAAGCGCCGCCGCCGGCCAGGTGAGCTTGCGCCTCGGCTTGCGCGGGCCGGTGTTCGGGGTGAACTCCGCATGTGCCTCGGCCAACCATGCGATCGCCTCGGCGGTGGATCAGATCAAGCTGGGCCGGGCCGACGTAATGGTTTCCGGCGGCAGCGACGCGCCGTTCGCATGGGGCGTGCTGAAAGCATGGGAAGCAATGCGCGTGCTTTCACCCGATACATGCCGGCCCTTCTCCGCCGATAGGAAGGGCCTGGTGCTGGGCGAGGGTGCGGGCATGGCCGTGCTGGAAAGCTACGAGCATGCCACGAGGCGTGGTGCCACAATTCTTGCCGAGATCGCCGGCGTCG
>NZ_RZSN01000421.1:0-585 GCF_003997315.1 Mesorhizobium sp. M1A.F.Ca.IN.020.04.1.1 | reverse complement strand
ACGACATCGATCGCAAGCAGCTCGTCTCCATGGACCGCTTCAGCTTGCTCGCCGTGCTTGCAGCGCGCGAAGCCATGCGGCAGGCCGGACTTTCCTGCGACGAAGGGAATGCCCATCGCTTCGGCGCGACAGTGGGCGTTGGATTTACCGGTTCATACGCAACAGAACAAACTTACCGCTCACTGCTTTTGGGTAGCGCAATCCGTGCTGAACTCTTCACTGGAGTAAAGGTGATGCCCAGCGCCGCTTCCGTCCATCTTAGCTTGCGCCTCGGCTTGCGCGGGCCGGTGTTCGGGGTGACCTCCGCATGTGCCTCGGCCAACCATGCGATCGCCTCGGCGGTGGATCAGATCAAGCTGGGCCGGGCCGACGTAATGGTTTCCGGGGGCAGCGACGCACCCTTCGCATGGGGCGTGCTGAAAGCATGGGAAGCAATGCGCGTGCTTTCACCCGATACCTGCCGGCCCTTCTCCGCCGATAGGAAGGGCCTGGTGCTGGGCGAGGGTGCGGGCATGGCCGTGCTGGAAAGCTACGAGCATGCCACGAGGCGTGGTGCCACAATTCTTGCCGAGATCGCCGGCGTCG
>NZ_RZSN01000041.1:0-36544 GCF_003997315.1 Mesorhizobium sp. M1A.F.Ca.IN.020.04.1.1 | reverse complement strand
GTCCACGCCGCGATCGACGACATAGAGGCTCATTTGGTGGCTCGGATCGTCGCTGCTCGGCGCCAGCGCAAGTCCCGCCGGCTTTTTCGCGTTGGCCGCGGAGATGTCGAGGGTGCCCAGCAAATCCCCGGTTGGCGTCACCATTGCCACGGAGGTGCGTGACACGATGACATAGAGCAGGTCGTGGACGGGATCATACGCGATGCCGCCGTCAGAAGGGGTGCCGAGCGATTGTGTAGAAAAGCTCGTCACGACATCATCGCCGCCCGTACTTGGGACGCCGTCAAATTTGCCGTTCGGGCCCGGAGCGATAGTGTAAATGCTATGGGTTGTGCCATCCTCGAGATAGAGCACGCCGCGGTTGGTGTCGTAGGCTACACTCTCGGGGTCCGTACTGCCGAACGCGGCGGTCCTGAACGAGGTCACGATATCGTCGGAGGTGTTGTAAAGCCCATCCTTGCCCGGGTTCAACTCGTAGACGCTCTTCGTGCCGGTATCGTCCGAGAAGAAGAGATGGTGGTTCGCCGGATTGTAGGTGACCCCGGCCGGCTCATCGGAGAAATTGATGGTGGTGAGCGTGCCCGTCAGGGTGCCGTTCAGATTCATCTGGAAGAGATTCTTGCCGGTGAAAATCGACATCTCCTCCACCTCACTATCGGCCACCAGCAGCGTGCCGAGGTGGGAGATATAGACGATATCGGTTGGATCGGGACTCGGCGGCGACCACTGCGAAGTCAGAATGGTATGCGCCAAGGTCACCGATGTCGGCAACTGGCTGCCGCCGGTGACGTCGACTGTGAAGGTGTGCGTGGCGATGCTGCCGTCCGACGAGGTGGCTGTGACGTGAAGATCGATCGTCGGTTCGGACTGAGCGTTGAGCGTGCCGCTGCTCGATCGCGTGATGACGCCGGTGCTGGAATTGATGGCAAAGCGCGAGTCGTCGATTGTGTAGCTGACCGTCGAGCCGGCATCGGGATCCTTGGCCGAGGCGGTGATGCCGACGGCGGTGCCGGCGGCAGCGTTCTGGCCGATCTGATTGGCCGCGGTGTTGGCATCGGGCGGCGCGTTGAACTTAACAGGTTCCGGGCTGTCGAGGACGGCGAGGGTGAAGCTCTTGTTGGCGGTGCTGCCGTCGGAAGAGGTTGCCGTCACCGTCAGATTGATGGACGACTGGGTCTCGAAGTCGAGTGTGCCAAGGGCCGAACGCGTGATGACGCCGGCATTGGAGATAGCGAAGCGTGCATCGTTGAGGCTGTAGGTGACGGTCGATCCGGCATCGGGATCCGTGGCCGAAGCGGTGATCCCGGTGGATGCTCCCGCCGCGGCGAGCTCGGCGATCTGGTTGGCGCCGGGGTTGGAGTCGGGCGGAGTGTTGAAGGCCACCGGACTTCCGGATCCCGGCAAGACATATTCGATGTGCAGCAGCGGCGCGCTGGCGAGATTGTATTCGTAGGAATCGGCGGTGCGCGTGCCGGTGCCGGTGATCAGGAACGCCATGTCGTTGAGCGCTGCCCAGCCCGAGCGGCTGACGATCTCCTGGACGATAGCCGTCAGGTCTGGCGTGCGCTCGGCCTGGACGTGCTCGCCCACCGTGGTCCAGGGGGCCGGCGTCCAAGCTGTCGACGCGTCGGTCGTTGCCCGTGACGATACATTGAAGCTGGTGCTGGTGAAGGGGCTTGCGTCGTCGGTGTCCTGGCCCTTGATCAGCAGCGAGGCCGCGCCGGTCTTCACCTCGTTGGCCTGGAACTGGATGTAGGCGCTGGTGATGATCGCGCCTTGCGGGATGTCGATACCGGTGAAGCGGAGACCGACCGTCTGGCGGGTAGAGCCGTCAAAGCCCAGTTCCAGATCACTGACGTTGCTCGAAATCGAGCCGGAACCTTTCTCCTCGACATCGTCGCCTGCGGCCGCCACCCTGGCCTCGAAAGTCCCAGGCGTGCTGCCGCCGGTGACGTCAACATTGAAGGCGTGGGTGTTGGTGCTGCCGTCCGACGAGGTCGCGGTGACCGTGAGCGCAACCGTCGGCTCGGACTGGGCGTTGAGCGTGCCGGTGCTCGAGCGTGTTATGACACCGGTGCTGGGATTGATGGCAAAGCGCGGGTCGTTGAGACTGTAGGTGACCGTCGAGCCGGCATCGGGATCCGTGGCCGAAGCGGTGATGCCGACGGCAGTACCGGCGGCAGCGTTCTGGCCGATTTGGTTGGCCGCGGTGTTGGCATCGGGCGGCGTGTTGAACGCAACCGGTTCCGGGCTGTCGAGGACGGCGAGGGTGAAGACCTTGTTGGCCGTGCTGCCGTCGGAAGAGGTTGCCGCCACCGTCAGGTCGATCGACGACTGGGTTTCGAAGTCGAGCGTGCCTGTGCCCGAGCGCGTGATGACGCCGGTATTGGCATCAATGGCGAAGCGCGTGTCGTTGAGGCTATAGGTGACCGTCGAGCCGGCATCGGGATCGGTGGCCGAAGCCGTGATGCCCGTGGCTGCTCCCGCCGCGGCGAGCTCGGCGATCTGGTTGGCACCGGGGTTGGAGTCGGGCGGAGTGTTGAAGGCCACAGGCTGTTGGCCGGCCGTGACGGCGACGGTGAAGGGGTGCGTGACGACGCTCCCGTCCGACGAGGTGGCGGTGACGGTGAGGTTGACAGACGGCTCGGACTGGGCGTTGAGCGTGCCGGTACCTGATCGCGTGATGACGCCGGTGCTGGAACTGATGGCAAACCGCGTGTCGTCGATCGTGTAGGCGACCGTCGAGCCGGCATCGGGATCCGTGGCCGAAGCGGTGATGCCGACGGCGGTGCCGGCGGCAGCGTTCTGGCCGATCTGGTTGGCCGCGGTGTTGGCATCCGGCGGCGTGTTGAACGCGATCGGCTCCGGGCTGTCGAGGACATCGAGGGTGAAGCTCGTGGTGGCGGTGCTGCCGTCGGAAGAGATTGCCGTCACCGTCGGATTGATGGACGACTGGGTTTCGAAGTCGAGCGTGCCTGTGCCCGAGCGCGTGATGACGCCGGTATTGGCATTGATGTCGAAACGCGAGTCGTTGAGGCTGTAGGTGACGGTCGCGCCGGCATCGGGATCGGTGGCCGAAGCTGTGATCCCGGTGGGTGCTCCCGCCGCGGCGAGCTCGGCGATCTGGTTGGCGCCGGGGTTGGAGTCGGGCGGAGTGTTGAAGGCCACCGGACTTCCGGATCCCGGCAAGACATATTCGATGTGCAGCAGCGGCGCGCTGGCGGGATTGTATTCGTAGGAATCGGCTGTGCGCGTGCCGGTGCCTGTGATCAGGAACGCCATATCGTTGACCGCCGCCCAGCCCGAGCGGCTGACGATCTCCTGGACGATAGCCGTCAGGTCGGGCGTGCGCTCGGCCAGGGCCTGCTCGCCCACCGTGGTCCACGGGGCCGGCGTCCAAGTCGCCGACGCGTCGGTCGTTGCCCGTGACGATACATTGAAGCTGGTGCTGGTGAAGGCGCTTGCGTCGTCGGTGTCCTGGCCCTTGATCACCAGCGAGGTCGCGCCGGTCTTCACCTCATTGGCCTGGAACTGGATGTAGGCGCTGGTGATGATCGCGCCTTGCGGGATATCGACGCCGGTGAAGCGTAGGCCGACCGTCTGGCGGGTCGTGCTGGCAAAGCCCAGTTCCAGATCGTCGACATTGGTCGAAATCGAGCCGGAACCTTTCTCCTCGACATCATCGCCCGCGGCCGCCAGCCGCGCTTCGAATAGTTCAGCCATAGTCGGTCTCCTCTCGTAAATTTCCTCCGCAACGACGGAATCTCCCGGTGCCCGATCGGGCGTCAGGCTGAGCCCATGATCGAGCAAGGCGATGGCGTCGTTGCGCGTGAAGAACGTGATCCTGGGAACTGACCTCGAGTTCCGCCGCTGATCAGTCTGTTGCCTGCCTCAGTCTTGGCCATGCGGGCACGACTGCCGCGAGCAGGCGCAACAGTGACAGGCCTTCCCGCCCAAGGAACAGCGACGGCAGGAGCCAGCACAACAGCAAGCCCCCCACAGAGGCCAGCAATGCCGTATCGATGAGCAGCGGAAGAGGCGATAGATGGAGGGCGCGAAGCCAGTCCACGAACGCCCAGATACCGGTTCCGACAACGCCGGCGAGCGCGACGCCAGGCAGGTGCGCAAGGAAGAAATTTGCCCACGTCATCCCGGTCACGCGGAGACTCAGCTGCGCCATGAGAAAGAAATTGGCCCCGAATGCCAGGCCGACACCGAACGCCACCCCTTCCACGCCCCAGAATTGCCCTATGAAGGCTCCGATGCAGACACCGACGGTGAAAACAGCCTGGCGCCAGGCCCGGGCGTAAACCGTTCCGGTTGCCCGCGAGACGGAATCGCTAAGCTTGTAGCTCGTGCGGAACAGCATGCTGAACGCCAGGATCTGGAGGGGGCCGACCACGCCCTCCCAGCCCCGTCCGAGAATGACCCGAACCAATTCGGGTGCGACGATCGCCACCACCACGCTGGCCGGCAGGACAAGCAGGCTGCAACCGGCGACCGCGCTGCGATAAGCGCGCGCAAGCCTGACGGGCTCTTCCTGGACCAGCGCCATGGTGGGGAACAGCACGCGATCGAGAACCTGGCCGACGATCACCGCCGGAGTGGTCATGAGTTGGGACGACAAACCGTAGACACCGAGCGCATCGGCGCCGAGATAGCGGCCCACGACAAGCCTGTCCACCTGAGTGGCAAGGTAGTTGCAGACCCGCGCAATGGTGAAGCCGCCGCCAAAATAGAGCAGTTCGAAAATCGCGCTCCGCTCGAGCAACGGCCGCATCGGGTGCCGCTGGCCGACGAGCAGCACGATCGTGCGGAACAACTGCTGGACCAGGATCGCTGCGACAAGTGCCCAGATACCGAAGCCGAGCCAAGCCAGCACTGGACCGACGACCACGTAGCCGATGGCGAAAGCGACCGCGTCGACAAGCGCGAGCCAACGGAACCGCAAGGCACGCTGGGCCGAGGCCAGCGCCACCATGGAGGCTCCTTGGAAAAGAAAGATGAAGCAGACCGCACGCACGATCGGAGTGAGCTCGGGCAGGCGAAGAAGACCGGCAATAGCGGGTGCCAACGCCCATACCAGAGCGGTTACGGTAAGCCCAAGGAAGAGCGACAGGGTATATCCGACCCGGAGATGCCGCTCCTCCAGTACAGGTCGCTGCACGATCGCAGGCGTGATGCCGAGGCCCTGGAAGATGGCCGAAAACTTGATGACGATCAGTGCCGCGGAGTAGAGACCGAACTCGTTGGGCGAGAGCAACCGGGCCAGGAGGACGAGGGCGACAAGCTCGGCAACCGCCAAGGCGCCCATGGACAGGCCCGTCCAGAACATGCCTACGACACTGCGTTTTGCCAGCCCGCGCCGGATGTCGCTCACGCCAATCTCCACATGCCGCCTTGCTTACTCGACCGACCAAAGAAGGGCGGCCATGCATCTCCCCGGAACCGATCAGCGGGGGGAGGGGATATTCGGATGGCCATGCTGAAACGCCAACGGCGCCCGCGTGGGCCGCGAGCCATGCCCGACGAGAAGGGACGGGGGGATCTCGTAGCGGTAGAATCCCATCTCATCCCGCACCTCGGGGATGATCGCCGCCAGTTCGTTCGCATCCAGGCGCAGCCACTTCTGCTGGCGGCCGGGATCGATCATCTCCTTCGCCACGCGAAGGATGTCGTCAGAGCAATGCAGCCCGCAATGTTCATAGATACGGCGCAAGACCAACTCGGGATCCTGTATCAGATCCTCATAGCGAAACGACAGCACGCGGCCTTCGCCCAGCCTGGCGAGATCCTCTCGGGCCATTCGATTGCCGCGCGCCCACTGGCGCGCGATCACTGTCAATTTTTGATGCTCCTGCAAATCCCGATCTATTCCCTTGTAGCGCGGTCCGTAGATCGACGTGTATTTTCTGTGTAGTATCCTCTTGGCGACTATCTGCTTTACGACGTCTCCCACGTAGTAATGGACTTGTGTGGCCGGCGTTTCTTTCAATAGTCGCAGAAGACCTTTGAAACTTTTTGCGCGCTGCCACTTAAGTTCCATGGAGCTTATATAGGAAAACGGATTCCTTGTAATATA
Organism: Mesorhizobium sp. M1A.F.Ca.IN.020.04.1.1; assembly: GCF_003997315.1. Classification (NCBI taxonomy): domain Bacteria; kingdom Pseudomonadati; phylum Pseudomonadota; class Alphaproteobacteria; order Hyphomicrobiales; family Phyllobacteriaceae; genus Mesorhizobium; species Mesorhizobium sp. M1A.F.Ca.IN.020.04.1.1. Next base: position 30,462 of record NZ_RZSN01000041.1, on the reverse strand, counting down.
TAGAAATATAGCTTCTGGGAATATCTGGTGGATAAATGGCACGCGCAAGACGTTGGCGGGCGTATTTTCCATGATTTGCCGGTTGCCGTTCCGCAGCTGATAGTCGAGGAACCGGTTGCGAATGTAGCGCACGACCTTCTCGCTGGCGTCGGCTTTGACAAATTCGTCATGCCGGCGCGCCGGATCGGCATAGAGCCACAATGTTTTTGGCTCGTACCAGGTGACGACATCCGGGTGCAGCCCGATCAATTTCTGCGTGATGGTGGTGCCCGACCGGTAGTTGCCAATCAGAAAAATCGGAGGTTTCAACTCTGCTGCCGTCATGACAAGCCCCTATCGCTAAAGGTCAACCAGGATGCACGGATGCGCACGATAGCTGCGATGCTACTGGTCTCTGAACGCACGCATCATCTGGTCCGTCAAAGGCTTCATCAGGTATGAGAGCACCTTGCGGTCGCCAGTCCGTACGAACGCTTCCACCGGCATGCCGGGCGCCAGCGAGAGCGCTCCAAGCTTCTTCAGCTCGTGGGGGTCGGGGGTGATGCGTACCGTGTAGTAGATTTCGTTGGTATGCTGATCGCGCGTCACGTCTGCCGCGATCATGGAGACCATACCTTCCGTTTCGGGCGTGGTGTGGACGTTGAAAGCCGTGAAGCGAAGAAGCGCGCGCTGACCGATCGAGAGCTGATCGATGTCCTGGGGTGCGGCCTTTACCTCGACCGCGAGAGCATCGGTGTCGGGCACGATCAGCATGATCGGATCCCCCGCGCCGATCACGCCGCCAACGGTATGGACTGCCGATTGATGGACCGTGCCACTGGCGGGGGCGCGAATATCAATGCGCGACAGCTGGTCCTCGGCGGCGACCTTGCGCTCCTCGAACTCGGCGATTTTGGCCTCGACATCGCGCAGATCGCTCCCGGTCTCGCTGGAAAACTCCTTGTCCAGCTGCAGGATCTGCAGCTCGATTTCGGCGATCGCTCCCTTTGCCTGCGCAATGCTCGACACAAGTTGCGCCCGTTCACCCTCGATGCGCGTCGCCTCACGTTCATATTCGGTCAGCTTCGATTTGAGGGTGAGTTTCATTTCGACAAGACTGCGGATGTCGACGAGCTCGTCGTTGATCAGCTTGATCTCCTTCGTCTTTGCCGATTCCTGCGCCGAATAGCCTTCGATCTGCTTCCCGAACTGCTCGATGCGTTCGCGCAGGCGCGCCTTGTTGCCAGACACCTCGGTTCGACGAAGCTCGAACAGCCGCTGTTCGCTCGCCACCGTGGCAGCTATCTCAGGGTCGTTCATTCTCGCGACAAGCATCGGAGCAAGCGTGATGCGCTCGCTGCCGTCACGCTCGGCCTCGAGCCGGGATTTTCGCGCATAGAGCTCATCCAGGTTCTTCGTCACGTAGGCCAGGCTGGCACGCGGAACGGTGTCGCTGAGCTGGACCAGAACGTCTCCGGCCCTGACGCGGTCGCCGTCGCGCACAAAAATCTTGCCGACCACACCGCCGGTCGGGTGTTGAACCTTCTTTTCGCTGCTGTCGACGACCACCGTGCCGTGCGAAATCACCGCTCCCGAAATATCCACCGTCCCGGCCCAGACTCCCATTCCGCCGACGAGCAATGCGACGATGGTCGTGCCGCCCAGCAGATTGCGACGGATCGACCGTCGGTTCAAAAGCGACACGTTCGAAAGGGCAGCTGTCATTTCCCCATTCCAATCCGGGTCAGCCATCAACGAGGTGTCGGAGTGAGCTTGAAAACCGGCTGCAGGCCTGCGGTCACGGTCTGTGGCGCGGGCAAGAGTGTCGACAGAACGCTTTCCCTGGTGCCGAACATCTGCGTCTGGCCTTCTTTCATCACGAGCAGGAAATCCACTGTGCTGAGAATGTTCGGCCGATGCGCCACAATCGCTAAGATGCCGCCGCGGGCCTTGATTGCGAGGATGGCAGCGGCAAGCGCCATTTCACCTTCGGCATCGAGATTGGAGTTGGGTTCGTCGAGGACCACCAGGAACGGATCGCCATACAGCGCGCGCGCCAGCGCAATGCGCTGACGCTGGCCGGCTGAAAGCGCGGTTCCGCCCTCTCCGATCTGCGTCTCGTAGCCATTGGGGAGACCGATGATGAGCTCGTGGACGCCCGCGGCGCGGGCGGCTGCGACAATGGCCTGCGGGTCCGGCCCGGGATCGAAGCGCGCGATATTGTCGGCAACCGTTCCCGCGAACAGTTCGACGTCTTGCGGAAGGTAGCCTATGTAGCGGCCCAGCCGCTCCGACGACCACTGGTCGAGAGCGGCGCCGTCCAGCTTGATACGGCCCGCCAGCGGTCGCCATGCGCCGACCAGCCCGCGAACCAGACTCGATTTGCCGGAACCGCTTGGTCCTATGATGCCTAGCACCGAGCCGGCATCCAGGCTGAATTCCACACCTTGCACGATGATGCGTTGCGCGCCCGGCGCACCGATCGCGATGCGCTCCACAGTCAACTTCGACCCGGGCACCGGAAGCGCCATCGGTTGAGCGTCCTGCGGCAACCGGGCGAGCAATTTGCTCAGCCTGCTCCAGCTCTGTCGCGCCCCGACGAAGTTGCGCCAATGGGCGATGGCAAGATCGACGGGCGCCAGCGCACGGCCTACAAGGATGGAGCCGGCGATGATGATCCCGGAGGTCGCCTCGCCCTCGATCACAAGCCAGGCGCCCACACCCAGCATCGCCGACTGAAGCATCAGTCGCAACGCGCGAGCGAAACTGCCGAAACCGCCAACGATGTCGCTGACACGCTGTTGCAGCGCAAGATGTTCGCGGCTCGCTTCGCGCCAGTGGTCGTGCAGGCGCCTGCCCATGCCCATCGCCTGAAGCACCTCCGCGTTGCGGCGGCTGGCCTCGGCCAAGCTGTTGCGCCTCACGCTGCTTTGAACCGCGGCGCCCATCGGTCTGCGCGTGAGGATCTCCGTCGCGACCGTCAGCGTCACCAGCACCAACGCGCCGCAAGCGGCGGTTGTCCCGAGGGTCGGATGAAGGCTCCAGATGATCGCCAGATAGAAGGGCAGCCAGGGAAGATCGAACAGGGTGCCAGGCCCGGCACTCGACAGAAAAGTACGGATGTTGTCGAGATCGCGTTGCGGCTGCAATCCATCTCCCTGCTGGCCGATGTACAGGGGCAACCTCGAAACGGCGGTGAATACGCGTCCCCCAACCGCTTCGTCCAACTCAGCACCGATCCGGTTCATGATGCGGCCGCGCACAAGGTCGATGACTGCCTGCCCGGCAAACAGAGCGCCGGCCAGTATTGCCATGGCGATCAGAGTGGGGACGCTGCGGCTCGGCAGCACCCTGTCGTAGACCTCTAACATGAACATTGCGCCGGTCAGCATGAGGATGTTGCTCACGCCGCTGAAAACCGCAACGCCCGCGAAGGCTGCCTTGCATGAACGCAACGCACTGGCCAGTTCGGAGCCGGGCGCCGGTTCCTTGGTCGGGGACGGGGCGCCGGCGTTCGCGAATGCGCCGGGCAAGTCGCTTCTTCGTCTCCGCCTTGCGCTGCGGACGGCTGCCATGAGGAGACCAAGGGCCGCGACCGCCACGAAAACCTGGAGGGCGCCCGGACCGGCCAGCAGGGCCTGCAGGTCGTAAAAATAGCGCCAGCCAGCCACGAGGTCCGTCCAGGGTCGCGTCTGCGAAACCCTGGCGAGATCAACAAAGCGTGGCAGAAACTCCGCACCCGCAAGCGCGGCGGCGAGGAGGAGCAGGATTGCAGCGGGAAGTCGGACGATCAGGCGGCGGCGCGGGGCCTTGCTCGACTTCTTGCGGCGCGCAGTTGTGCGGGGGCGCTTTGGCGGCCGCTGCTTCGTCTTGGCATGGAAATTCGCCCGGCGGGGACGCGCTCCAAAGGCCGTCAATACTGTGCCAAAGATCACGTCAAAATTCCGAAGATATCTGCTGCTCTATTGGCCGACCATGCTGCGCTGGACGGCCGGATTTTGCACTTTGGGAGAGGTACCAGAGTCCGGAGCGTAGAACCCCTTGTTGGCCACGACGGAAACCTCGATGACGTCGCCGGCTCTCACTTCCGTGTTTTGATCGGCGACGATGTCGTGGGCGATCTTCTGGTCGCGCCTGAAGATGGAAATCCTCACCGAGCCCTGCAGGTCGTCGAAGGTTCTCTGTTCGCCGTAAGTGAAGATAAAGAGAAGCTTGTCGGCCACGTATCTGATTTGACTTTGGATTTTTCCGAGCTCAACTTGCGCGTCCTGGGTCTGGCCGATCAATTCCATTTCGTGACTTTGGTGCTTCTTTCGCAGCTCGCTTTCAGCGTTCAGCATCGCCTGCTGCGCCTGTTCCTGCTGCAATTCCGTCTGCGCCAGTTCAGCCCGATAGCTGGTATGTGCTCGTTCCGCCGTCAACACATTCGAGTTCGTTATCAAACCCTTTTCCCGCAGAGACCGGGCAGACTGCAGTTCTTGCAGTTGGATGTTCGCGGTCTTTTCACGTTCTTCCCTGGCCGCGGCTAGCATGGCCGCTTCCTTCTTCGCCCGATCCAGCGAGGCCTCCAGGTAGGAAACGTCATCCCGATACGCGGCAAGGCGGGCGTCCAGCTGCTGCTGTTCGGACGCGATGATGCCGTCAATCAATTGCCCGCCAAACTCGACGGGCGAATCGGGAGGAGCGACGAAGGACTTTTCCAGTCGACTTTCCGCCTGGAGCCGAGCAAGACGGACCTTCAGGCGATATTCTTCAAGCGCCAGGTTTGAGCGCGCGCTTCGCAGATCAGCTATTTCCAGGGCCGGCTCCGTGTTGCCCACAGCGCTGGCGCGAAACCCGCCTGCTATAGCGAGTGCATGGCGAACCGTTATTCCGGGTTGAAACGGATAGGATCCAGGGTGGGCCACCGTTCCGGAGATAAAAAATGGCCGGTATTGTCCGATCTCCACTTTCACGAACGGCTGGAGGATCAGCTTCTGCTGCTGAAATGCTTGCTGGATGGCCTGCGAGAGGGCAACGGTGGTCAGGCCGCGCGCTTTGATATCACCCAACATTGGCAGCGAGATCGAGCCCCGATCATCGACCACGACCTCCAGCGGATAGGATTGTTCGCCGATCACGGACACACGCAGGATGTCACCGGTGTCGAAGGTGTATCCATCTGCGCGGGAGGCACTTGCGGTGAGCAGTACAATGGCAACGGCAAGCCCACCGATCATTGCGAGCATGCTGCCGACCGCGGGTTCGAAGTTGGAAATTAGCCATCGGCACCAGTCCTTCATGCGCAGAGGCTTGGAAGGAAATTGCTGGTCAACACGCATACGCATCGTCGGTACTCCGGTTGTCTAGCCTGCTGCCATCGGGGCCCGCCGACATTCGCCGGCGGGAGCGTGACACGAGGTTCTTCCTATGGTTCGAGAAGTAAGCCTGCATTGCGAACTCCATCGGAGCAGCAAAGGCTGATCAAAATCCGTGCAGCCCGAAGGTTTGCCCGGCGAGGCGGTCGCGAATTCTCGCCTCGTTTGGCCTCGCGGCCGAAGGGGCGGGCTCGAGCACCGATTGATAAATCTGCTCGACGCTTTCGCACATGGCGTCCAGCCCCCAGGACGACAGGTCGGTGCGTTTCGCGCCGTCGGCCAGTTGAGTGCGGTGCTGCTGGTTCTCGAGAAGACCGGCGACAGCCGCCGCCGCGGCGCCCACATCCTCGGCCGGCGTCACAATTCCGTTCACGCCATGGCGGACAACCTCTTCCACGCCGGGCAAATGCGAGACCACGCTGGCTCGACCGCCGGCCAAATACTGCATCATGACGCGAGGCAATCCCTCTCGCATCGAGGTCAGCACGCACACGTCCGCCAGGCTGATCAGTCGTTCGGGCTCGCTATGGTAGCCGATCATGCGAATGTTGTTTGCGAACCGGGATCGTTCAATCGCCGATTCAACGTCCGAACGCGCCGGTCCGTCACCGGCGAGGAGCAGTCGCACGTTTGGAACTCGGTCAACGACTTTGCCGAATGCCTCAATGAACTCGACGTGGCGTTTTCTCGGTTCCAGCGCGGCCAACATCAGAACCACCGGCGGCTTTGGCTCCCCGGCAGCCGTCCCCAGGAGCAGATGCGGATCTTGCGGCCATCGCGCGTTCGCGAAGCGTGCCAGATCGAAGCCGGAATGGACGACATGGTGCTGATCGGGGCTGCCCAGATGATTGGCGATGCAGATGTCGCGCATAGCCTGACTGACATCGATGAAAGCGCGCGTGAACTTCGCGGCCAGGCGTTCGGCGGCCAGGAACACCAGCCTCTGCCCGCGGCCGACATGCACGAAAGGCAAGATGTGGACGCCATGTATGATGCCGGGGATATTGGCTTCCTTGGCGGCGAGGCGGCCGACAATGCCGGCTTTGCTTTGATGCGTGTGCACGATGTCGGGCCGCCAATCACGCATAAGGCGGGTGAGTTGCCTGAAGGCGGAAACGTCGCGGGACGGCGAGATCGGATTGATGAGTTTTTCCAGCGTCACCAGTCGAAGGGCTCCGGCAAGGGATGCCCGTAACCTCGGGTCGTATTCCGCGCCATGAACCAACAGCACTTCATGGCCGTGCCGCGCCTGAGCGAGACAGCAAGCCAACGTGTTCTCCTCGGAGCCGGCTCGAAGCAGTCTGGTGATCACATGGACGATCTTCATTTGCTTGTACCTCAGGGACATGAAATCCGAAGCGGCGGGAGATCGAGGGGATCGAGCGGGAGTATCGCCGGGCGCCTTCCGCGGCTTTCGGGGCACGGGCCGGGCTCGCCTGTGGTTCGGTGCGATCGCGTAAAAGCTGCACGTCGGGGATGATGCGGGGCGGTTGGACCGCCCGATTTGCCTCTCAGAGAGACAGCCAGATATGCCTGAACAACTCTTGGCCGACGGCCTCTATGCCGGCGCTGGCGTCAACGGTCCGGATATCCTTGTCCTTCGCTCGCAGTTCCGCCATCAGCGATAGCCGCGCGTCGAACGCTTCTTTCCTGATGTCCCCGGGCTTTCGCTGTTCGGAGACCGCAAAGTCTGAAACGAGGTGCAAAACGAGGTGTGGGCGGCGTTCCGCCATCTTCTCGTAGAGTCGCTGCTCAAGCCGGGCGAGAACTGACAGGCCTGGGACGGAGAACAGGCGAGCGGGAATGGTCGGCCCGTCCAGATATCCCCTGCCGAGCGCCTGCGGCCACCGGTCACAGATGACGATCATGCCGCGCGTCGACCATCGATGTGCGCGTTTCACCACAGCGTATCGCTCAAACGCGATCAAAACCGCCCAAAACGCCAACGCGGCGGCGACAAGTCCTCCCTTCGACCAAGCCCGGCCGGAGGAATCGTTGCCATCGTTCTGGGCCAGGGACTTCAGGCGCCGTCTATGGGGAGAGACGACGGCCTGCAGTGCCTTGCGAAGCCGCCATCCATTGCCATCGCCAGTTCCGACATAGACTTGGGCACATCCGAATTTCCACCCGAATATCTGCCTCAGCCGGGTAGCCTGAGTGCTCTTGCCCATGCCATCGGGACCTATCAAGGCCACCACGAATCCACCAGCTGCGGGCCGTCTCTTCGGTGGAAAGCGCCCCGGCAGCAAGCGGTGGAGGGATCTCAGGGCGAGATAGCAGGTCTTGCGCACCAGATGCACCGCCGCATCGGCGATAGGGGGGCGTCCCGTGTAACCACACATTTCCCGGATCGAACGCCGCAGCCTGGCCAGATCTCCGCGGTGGGCGGCCAAGGCGTCGGCGCTTTGCAGGAACCTGCAGCGCACCGTTCTTGCGCCGTCAAACGTGCAGTCGACGACCTGCAAGCCGTGCTCGTCCGACGTGGACGGCAGGCGCGCAAAGTGCTGCTTCCAACCCTCGTCGAGGGTGATCCATTGCCTCCATGGAAGCGCCGAGGCGCGGAAGGCGAAGCGGGCAATCGCTATTCGAAGCTCGTCTTCGGGAGAGACCACCGGAACCGATACTCCGTCGACGCAAATCGCCTCCCATCGCGTGATCGTCGCATAATCGAAAGCCGGATAGCGCTTGCGAAATTCCCGGCCGATGCGGGCACCGATATGCATATCGAGATGGAGATAGCGGCCATGCGTGAAGTCAGGCAGGAACCAGTCTTCTCTGCCGGCACAGACATTATCGTAGCAGGAGAGGCTCACGCCGCGCCGGCCGTGCAATTGACAGACGATGGAGCAGAAGAGCGGGTAGTCATGCTTGTCCAAAAGGACATCCAGATCATCCCGGCCGGCAAATCCGTCGTGCACGGACGCGAGATCCTGAATAATTCCGTACCTCACGCCAGCTTCATTGAGTGCTCGAAACAGTTCGCTGGCAATCGGCAGTGCCGGCGCCGTTTCAATCGGCCTGAAAGGAGCGTCTCCGTCAGTTTGATACGGCGCTGCACCTGAGTGGCTGCCCAATGCGCCCGCGCCAAGAGTCTTCGCCGACGCTGAAACATTCGCTCCCGGCGCCAACGTTTCCGCCACGATCTCCGCCTTGGCCTCCGTAGCCCAGCGTCGATACTGCTGCGGCTGCAGACGATCCCGAAGGTCTCCGGCCGCGGCCGGAGGGAAGGCTGCCGATTTGGACTTGCGTGGTGTTTGCAAGAGATTTCTCGTGATTGGTCGCGGGCGAGCATCACTCGCTCGTCGTCGCCGAAACGTCGTGGAACTGGCGTGCGGTAAGTCCAAGCCCCTCGGTGGGCTGGTGTTCCTGGGATGTCGAACGACCAATCGTCTCAGTGCCGGCCCGCAGGTTCTGACGTGACCTTCGCAGGCTACCGCACCGAGGGTGAATTGGGTGCCAACTCATCACTCCCTGCCGAGTATTTCGGCATCTGTGTAACGAAAGCGGTGAGTAAAAACTCACCGGCTAGTTTCAAGACACTATCGACAACTTGTCCCGATCAATAGTGATAGGAGTAGACCGGTTCATGATGTCGAGAAGGATTCTGACCGCTCCGGCGCTTCCGACATGATCAAGTACCCCGAGCTGGTCCGAAAATGGCCCGTCTATGATCCTGATTTTCTGGCCCGGCCTCAACAGGATGTCCGGGTGCAAAATCCCGTCCTCATCGGTTGCAGATATCAAGGATTCAACCACCCCATAAGGCGCCGGTACCGGCATGCCCTTGCTCATGACGAGCTTTCGGACGCCCACGGTCGAGTTGATCGGGTACCAGCTCTGCTGATGGACAGCCAGGGAGACGAACAGATAGCAGTCGAAATACGCGCTGGAGACGGTCCTGACCCTGCGGGCGTGCCGGACGGTTCGCCTGCGCTTGGGCAGATAGGTCCGGAAGTTCTGCGATAGCAGGTGCCGCTCGGCAAGGCTCTCGGAATGCTGGTGCGTCTGGACCACGCACCAGCGCGCAGCTTCGCCGCCGTGACTTTTGTCCGCCGAGTCAGGAAAACCGTTGTTGCAGAAGTTAGTGTGCAGCATGACGCAATACTGTGTCTTTCCCTAATTGAGGTAGTAACTGTCCGAGACACTGCTTTCGAGCGACGTGTAACGGCCGTATCTGGGCAGCTTTGGTTCGTCCACCATCGTCAGGGCAATGCCGGCAAGCTTGGACCGATCGCCAAGATGTCGAATTCCTTCGGCAACGGCCTCGCGCGAGGTTTCCCGCCACCTCACGACGAAGACGACCTTGTCGACATGCCTGGCCAGGATCGAGGCATCGGCCGCGGGTCCGACGGGTGGTGCGTCAATGATCACCGTGTCGAATTTGCCCCGAACTTCCTCAAGCAGCGAGCGCATTCGCGCCGAAGCAAGAAGGGCAGGCGGGTTGCGGGTTCTTGCTCCTGCGGGCAGCATGGATATGCCCGAGCGTTCGTCCAGATGGATCGCGTTTGCGGCCTTCACCGGCAAGGTCAGGAGATCGACCAATCCGACCTTGTCAGCCATGCCGAAGAAGGCCGTGGCGGCCGAAAGACGCAAGTCCGCGTCGATGACCAGAACCCGTTCGCCGTCGGCAGCCGCCGAGCAAGCCAGGCTCAATGCCAGCGTTGTCTTGCCTTCGCCGGGCATCGCCGATGTCACGAGCACCAGGCGCGGCGAACGGTCCAGTTCCGGCGTGGCCTGGATACCGAGGCGAAGCCGCCGCACCGCTTCGCTGTACCTGGAGAGCGGTTTGCGCTCGAGATAGGCCACAGGCTGAGCATGGACGTCTTTCGACCAGCCTGACATCCTTGGCATCGACGCAAGAACCGGAACGGCCAATTCTTCCTCGATCTGCTTCTTTGCCATGAAGCCAGAAGCGAAGAGTTCACGCAGAACGGCGCCGGCGCCCCCGAAGAAGATGCCGAAAACCACACCCAAAGCCGCAAAAAGAGGCCTGTTTGGGAAGCTCGGAGCGCCAGGAACGCTGGCATCGGTGATTACACGCACGCCGCTGTTGAGGAGGGTGGATTTCTCCTCGGTGAGCTTGGCGCGCGACAGGAACGTCTCAAAGAGTTCCTTGTTCGCGGCCGCGATCCTCTCCAGATCGCGTAACTGGACGCCAACCTGACCTTCGATTTCGGAGCGGTTGGATACCGAGTCCAGGGCGCGAGCCAGAGAAGCCTCCCGAGCTTCGGCCGCGTCGACCTCGTTCTTGAGATTGCCGATCAGGCGCTGGACTTCGGCGGCGATCTGTCCCTCGATGTCGCGGCGCTCGGCCTGAGCGGACAAGACCTCGGGATGCCGCTCGCCATACTTCAATTTGAGGTCGGCTTCCCGCCGGGTCACTCCGGAGAGCTGAGCCCTGAGCGCGTTAATCACCACCGACTGCAGCACGTCCGGAATCGACTGGATGTCGCCTCCGGCAGCCTGTACCTTGCTAACTTGCTGATATTGCGAACGTTTCTCGGACAACTCGGCGCGAGCATTGATTAGGGCGACGTTCAACTCGGACAGTTGCTGGTCAGTCAAGCTGCCCGCCTGCGTCGCTACTAGATTGTGATCGATCCGAAACTTCTGGACAGCTTGCTCCGAGCGGCTGAGCTCCGCTCGCAGATAGGCGGCCCGATCGCTGAGCCACGAGGAGGCCTTCTGGACCCCTTCGTAACGGGACCTTATTCGATCTGCCACATAGGCCTGGGCAATCGCGTTCGCGAGCGATGCCGCTTTTTCCGGATCGTAGGCGCCTACATCAAGCTCAATGACGTTGCCAAGCCCGACGCGCGAAACTCCCAGCGCGTTCTGGAGCCATACCAATGCTCCCGGTCCTATCTTGGGGTCTTCCGCCAGCTTTTGGCTGTCGACGACCTGCTGAAGAAGTGACGCAGACCTCAAGACAGCGATCTGACTTTCAATGAATGTTGGATTGTCAGAAAAATCGGAATTGGAGTAATCCTGTGGAGTCATATAGTCGATCGGAGCGTCGAGCAATATCTGAGAGACGCCGGTGTATGTTGTCGGAAGAGTATATGCGGCAGCCATAAACAGTGTGAAAGTGATGACGGCAATTCCGCACACCAGCTTCCACCGACGAAGAAAGAAATCGAAGACTTCCCTGACGTCGAGGGGCAGGAATTCCCGAATCATCCTCGGATTATCAGTTGGACTGGCCATTTCCCGAATCCTCACGATCGACAGCACAACTCCCAGCCCTTCAGCGTCGGCTGAATGGCGTTCATTTCAAAATGGGTCGGGCAGCTAGCCGTTATGCGCTCTCAAACGCATGAATCGTAAGGGTTGGTGTCCCGCCGACATGTCCAAATCGCTCTTCTGCGCCCACTCACCGATCGCGTCACCGGTAAGGCAGAAACATATCAGCTTCGCGGACATCGCCGCCATTACCATTATTGAGTAGTAACTCGGCTAAAGGTCGATCTGGTCTACCCCGTATGCCTCTCCGAGCTTTAAGAAGTCGCCGAGACACCTTCCTCTCGCCCTTCAGGGAGGTCCACTACAACGCTACGATCGTCAAGGATGCTCCTGACGATGAGAGAAGCGGCCGGCCTCGGCAGTTCTGAGGTTGACATGGACACTTATAGCGAAGTCGTTCCGAGTTTTGCAGGTTGGGTGCTCGACGGTCCCGGGGTCATTCTTCTGCTGGCGGCAACCCTGCCGCTGATGCTTCTTCTTAAGGGCCGGCAGCTGGGCTACGGGACGCTTGCCGTCATTATCGGCACTGTCATGTTGCTTTTGTTGGGTATCGAGAATTGGGCGGGAGCGGTCGCCGCCCTTCTCGCCTATTGCGTCCTCGTTTCATTGGCCTTGCTTTCCACCTGGAGGCGTATGAAGCAAATCGAGGACCGCCTCGCATTGGTCGCGTCGGCAATAGACGGCCTGGAAGTCGCCGAGGAGCGGCGACAGACCTACAGCGTCAGGCGTTCGCGCCGGAGGCCGGAAGCCGGAGCAATGGTGCAAACCGTCGCGGTCGGCGCGACGGACAATCCAGAAAGCGAGACGCGATATATCCCAGGGCCGCCTTGGCAAGAGCTGCAAGCGCCCGGTCCGCGACCGGAATCCGCGGCTCCGGCGTCAACGCAATCGGCAGGGCGCGATTTTGCCTCATCGACGGGTGGGAGCCCCTGACAAAAGGTTCGAAGACAAGGATCGGTGTTCCGGCGGCAGGTTCTCGGGCAGCCTGTCCGGACCGAGTCTCAGCAGCGCGGTTCAACTTTTCACTGCATCCGCGGCGTCGCGCGTAATGTCCTTGCTCCGACGAGATCCTGCCGGCCTCTCGCCGGGGGCTTTGCGATGGTCCAGACGATACTGTCGGGCGCAGTATGCGGGATCGGTGCGGTGGGGCCTGCATTTCGACGGCATGCGGGCACGCCGCGGCATGCTGCTTGGCATCGGTGCGGCACGAGCTGTTGTTCCGAAGTCATCGTGCGCTGCAAGCCAAAGCTGTGCTGCCTGAGCGACTTTAATATACCAAGGGTGTAGGGTTGTACCAAAAGGTGGTAGACTGCGCTGCAATTCGGATGAGGTGACAGATGGAACTTTTTGCCTAGTCGATAGTTGCAGCTTCAGGTTGACCCGGGGGGGTGGATCATGGGCTTGGGCGATTCGGGGAAATGAACTTATCGAAGCAAGTTGGATTGGTGAAAGGACCCACGCTTGCTGACGCAAGCTGGGAGAGGGGAATCTCTGTACTGCCAGGAGCCGTGCGCCGCACCTATGCGGCCAACGCGACTATTGCAGGCGAATACCACACCAAATCCTCTATTCTGATTATGATCGCCGGCTGGGCGGCATTTGCGAAGACATTGCCGAATGGCTCACGTCTCATCGTCGATTTTGCGCTTCCTCGCGAAATTGCGGTGATCGAGTTCGCCGGAAAAGCGGGCGATACGGTGACGGCCCTCTCGGACGTTATCGCGATTGAGCTGGCCGGCCCCGTCCGTACATGTTCTGCGCGTTATCCGCAGTCCATCTGCGAAGCAATCCTGCGGGCTGAGGCGGATCGATATTCAAGGGTTGCGGAACACCTAGCAAGCGTCAGCAGAAGGGGTGCCGTTGAGCGCACGGCCCATTTCCTTCTCGAACTGGCCTGCCGCTCACATCGATCGGCAACGAGCTATCCGGCCCGCTTTGAATGCCCGCTGACCCAGGGCGAACTGGCCGATGCATTGGGACTTTCGGCTGTGCATGTGAGTCGCGTGTTGAAAACGTTGCGACAGACCGCCCTGGCCTCATTCCGTTACGGGGTCGTCGAGTTGCACGATCTTCCGGGACTGATCAAAACAGCCGGATTTGATCGGTCCTACATTTCAAGCTGATGCAAGGCGCTCAGGCCTGGCACGGGCAGTTCAGCGCGCGGAAGTGCTGAACTGCCCAAACCGTTAGGGCCAAATCGTCTCCTTCCGGCAGCCTATTCTTCCAGCGCAAGCCCCAATTCGGCGCGCCGTCGCAGCCAAAGACTTGCGCGGTAGCGAGGATCCCGGGTGCGGTCATGGATCGTATCCAGGATGCGCAGAATGCGGGCAGGGCCGAGCTTGTTGCCCCACTCCAGAGGTCCGTGGGGATAGCCGAGCCCCAGCCGTACGGCGGCGTCCACATCCGCCGCCGATGCAATCTTTTGCTCGACGATCTCGCTGCCGATATTGACGATCATCGCGACCACGCGCTGGCAGACCGCGCCGCAACTATCGCTCACCAGGGTCGCCTTGCGGCCGGCGCTTTTGGCAAGCGCGAGGGCGGCGCTCCTGGCCGTATCGGATGTCGCCGCCGACGCGACGAGCGTGACGTGACGGTCCAGGCCGAAATAGGGATCGAACCCGACGCATAGTGAAGATGAGAGGCCAAGACGCATCGCTGCGCCGGCGACATCGTGCCCCTCCAACCCTACGAGGATGAGGCCGTCCCGCCCTAGCGCCTGATCCTGGAGACCGCAAACAGTGGCGCCGGCCGACGCGACCAGTTTTTGCATTTCGCCGGTGTCATTGTCGGCCAGAACGGTGACGCGATCCGGAATCCCGGCGGTCTCCGCCGGCTGTGTCGATGCGGGCGGAACGGCTTGCCGGCTGCCGTCGTAGGCATAGAAGCCGCGTCCGGTCTTGCGCCCGAGCAGGCCCGCAGCCACACGCTGCGCCGCGATGACGGAAGGGCGGTAACGCGGATCCTGATAGAACTGGTTGTAGACACCCTCCATCACCGGGTGGGAGACATCGAGCCCGGTGAGGTCCATCAATTCGAAGGGGCCCATCCTGAAGCCGGCGGCGTCGCGCAGGATCGCATCGATCTCGGCGATCGAGGCCACGCCCTCCCGCAGCATGGCCAGGGCCTCGGTGCCGAAGGCGCGGCCGGCGTGATTGACGATAAAGCCGGGCGTGTCGCTGGCGACGACGGGCCGGTGGCCGAAGCGGGCCGCAAGCTCGACCAGCGTGTGCTCCACCTCAGGCGCCGTGTGAGCTCCTGAGACGACCTCGACCAGTTTCATCACGGGCACGGGATTGAAGAAATGGTAGCCGGCAATCCGCTCAGGTCGCTTGGCCGCGGAAGCGATCGCCGTGACGGACAGCGAAGAGGTGTTGGTCGCGATGATGGCGTCCGGCCTGACGATTGTCTCCAGCGCCTCGATGAGCTGACGTTTGGGCTCGAGACGTTCGACAATAGCTTCCACCACCAGATCGGCGCCTGCCAGTCGCCCAAGTGTTTCGGCAGGTTCGATATGGGCGAGCAGCTTCTCGACTACCTCCGAGCTGACTTTGCCGGCGGCTGCCCTGGCGCGCTGACGCGACGCGATTTGCTCGATGGCCGCCGCCGCCTTTCCGGGGGCATCATCGACCATCATCACATCGATGCCTGCCGCCGCCAGGACCTCCGCTATGCCGGAACCCATCACCCCGGCGCCTACGACACCGGCTTTCCCGATCCGACTGGTGGGCTCCCCTCCCGCGCCTGCCAAGTCAGCGCCCCTTGAACGAGGGTCCGCGCTTCTCCAGGAAGGCGGCAATGCCCTCCTGTTTGTCCGCGGTATCGAAAAGCAGCTGGAAGGCTTTGCGTTCCAGCCTCAAGGCGGTTTCCAACGGAGCGTCTTCGCCGTTGACGACCGCCTCCTTGATCTGCTCGACGGCCAGCGGCGGAAGACGGCCGATCCTCTCAGCGATTTGCAGCGCATGCTGCAAGGCCTGGCCCTCATCCGTCAGGGTGCTGACCAAGCCGGCACGCTCGGCATCCTCGGCCGAAAACATGTCGCCGGTGAGAAGGAGCATCAGCGTCTTGTATTTGCCGATTGCCCTGAGCAGGCGCTGGGTGCCGCCGGCGCCCGGCATCAAGCCGAGCTTGACTTCAGGCTGACCAAAAGTGGCTGTCCGTGCGGCGATGATGATGTCGGCGTGCATGGCAAGCTCGCACCCGCCGCCCAGCGCGAAGCCTTCGACCGCGGCAATGACCGGCTTCGGGCACCTGGCGATCGCGTCCCAGTAGCGGTGGGTGCGCTGCAGAAGCATGTCGGCCGAGCCGAGCTTTTCGAACGCTTTTATGTCGGCTCCTGCAGCGAAGTTGCCGCCGCGCCCAGCAATAACGATCGAGCGGATTTCCGTGTCCTCGGAAAAGCTTGCCACGGCGGCGGCCAGCTTCTCCCGCACTTCGAGGTTGAGCGCGTTGCGCACTTGCGGACGATTGATTTCGACCAGCCCCACCTTCTCGACAGGGCGGCTCTCGACGACAACGAGGGAGTCTTTCGCGGAATTCATTTCGTGCTGCGGAATCTAACAGGGAAACTCAATTTCATACCCGAACTATGGTCAGCAGCCGCGAAGCCCGCAAGGACATTGTTTGCTGTGGCCGGTGCGATCGGGGCGGTCCGCAGGCCGGAGCCGGCTTCTCAGCGTCATGCTTTCGCTCGAGCTCCGATGTCCCTTAGCGATGCTCCAGCAAGATGCGCGTCACATGCTCGGCGATGGCCAGGCTCGAGGTCAGCCCGGGGCTTTCGATGCCAAATAGATTGACCAGGCCCGCGATGCCATGCGTCCCGGTATCCTGGATGACGAAATCGCTGTTGGCTTCGCCGGGACCGGAAAGCTTTGGTCTGATACCGCTATACGCCGGCTGCAGGCTGCCGTCGGCCAGTTCCGGCCAGTATTTGCGGATTTCAGCATAGAAGCGGGTGCCGCGTGCGGGGTCGACGCGGTAATCGAGCGCATCGGTCCATTCGACGTCAGGCCCAAAGCGCGCCGTGCCACCGAGGTCGAGCGTCAGATGGACGCCAAGCCCGCCGGGCTCCGGCACGGGATAGATGAGGTGCGAAAAGGGCGCTCGCGTCGCCACTGAAAAATAGTTGCCTTTGGCGTAGCGAAGCCCGGGCAGGAACCGGCGATCGAATCCTGTGATCGAGCCGGCAAGGGCGACAGCGCCGAGCCCCGCCGCGTTCACGAGCCGCGATGTGGCGATCTCGAAATCTTCGCCGCTTCCCGTGCTGGTTGTCTGGAGAACGATGCGG
The DNA here is from genome assembly GCF_003997315.1 of Mesorhizobium sp. M1A.F.Ca.IN.020.04.1.1. NCBI lineage: Bacteria > Pseudomonadati > Pseudomonadota > Alphaproteobacteria > Hyphomicrobiales > Phyllobacteriaceae > Mesorhizobium > Mesorhizobium sp. M1A.F.Ca.IN.020.04.1.1. Next base: position 13,596 of record NZ_RZSN01000041.1, on the reverse strand, counting down.
TCGGCTTCGATCCGGCCCGACACGATGCGGGTGTTGAGCGACAGCATCGCACCGCCGCCCTCGGCTTCGCCGAGCAGGGCGAGCATCAGCGCGTGGCTGTCGATGATGCCGGTGGAGGGCGAAAGCAGGCCAGCGGTGCAATGCAGCGCCGGCTCAAGCTTGTGAGCCTCGGCGGCAGAGAGGAAACGCAAGTCACCGACACCGCAGGCCGCGGCATTGGCTCGGATATTGGCAAGCACCGGCTCCTGCGCATCATCGGTCGCGACGATCAGCTTGCCGCAGCGCCGGTGCGGAATCGAGCGCTCGGCGCAGTAGCGATAGAGCATCTCGCGTCCGGCCACGCAGAGCCGCGCCTTGAGCGAGCCTTGCGGATAATAGATGCCGGCATGGATGACTTCCGAATTGCGCGAGCTCGTCTCGGTGCCGATGGCATCCGCCGCTTCGAGGATCAGCGTGTCGAAACCTTGCGCGGCAAGGCCGCGCGCGATTGCGAGGCCGACCACGCCGGCACCGGCAATCACGCAGTCAACCCGTTCCATGCCCAGTCCATTCGGTTGCGCGAGCGGCGCCTCACAGCCCTTTCTCAAGGATCATCTGGCTGTTGTCCATTGCTGTCGGGCAATGATGTGCCCGCCGCCGCTTCCGAGACCGACCATGCGCCAGGTTCCCATGGCGCTATCGATCGTGACAGGGCGGCTCTTGCGGCTTGAACCCGCGATGATGCATCACAGCTCAGACACGAGGGCAAATTTCGGACTTCTCGACCAGCGAGATGGTCCTACACTCGCAGACAGGAGCCATCATGGACGCCAGACCGAATTCCCCTGAAGCCCGCGACATCCGCTACCACATGCACGCCTACACCAATGCCCGCAAGCATCAGGAAACGGGACCGCTGGTCATCGAAAAGGGCGACGGCGTCTATGTCGAGGACATTGCCGGCAACCGCTATATCGAGGCGATGGCCGGCCTGTGGAGCGTTGCCGTCGGCTTCTCGGAAAAGCGACTGGTCGAGGCGGCCACGCGGCAGATGTCGAAGCTGCCCTTCTACCACGATTTCGGCTCGAAGGCGCATTCGCCGCTGATCGATCTGGCCGAGAAGCTGGTGCAGATGGCACCGGTGCCGATGAGCAAGGCCTACTTCACCAATTCGGGCTCCGAGGCCAACGACACGGCGATCAAGATGATCTGGTACCGGTCGAACGCGCTCGGCCAGCCGACGCGCAAGAAGATCATCAGCCGCAAGCGCGGCTATCATGGCGTCACCATCGCGTCCGCAAGCCTGACCGGGCTGCCGAACAATCATCTGTCCTTCGACCTGCCGATCGCCAATATTCTGCACACCTCGACGCCGCACCACTGGCGCGATGCCGAGCCCGGCGAAAGCGAGGAGCAGTTTTCCAGCCGTCTGGCCGACGACCTGGAAAAGCTGATCCTCGCAGAGGGGCCGGAAACCATCGCCGCCTTTATCGGCGAGCCGATCATGGGCGCCGGCGGCGTGGTCATTCCGCCCGCCGGCTATTGGGGAAAAATCCAGGCGGTGCTGTCGAAATACGACATTCTTTTAGTGGCCGACGAGGTCATCTGCGGCTTCGGCCGCACCGGCGAGATGTTCGGTTCGCAGACCTTCGGCATCAAGCCCGACATCATGGTGTTGTCCAAGCAGATCTCGTCGTCCTACCTGCCGATCTCGGCGCTGCTGATCAACGACAAGGTTTTCGAACCGATCGCCGACGAGAGCGATCGCATCGGCACCTTCGGCCACGGCTTCACCGGCGGCGGTCATCCTGTAGCCGCGGCCGTCGCGCTGGAAAACCTCAAGCTGATCGAGGAGCGCGACCTTGTCGGCAATGCGCGCACGGTCGGCGCGCATTTGCAGGCCAGGCTGCGCAAGCTCGGTTCCCATCCACTGGTGGGCGAGGTGCGTGGCGTCGGCCTGATCGCCGCCGTCGAACTGGTCGCCGACAAGGCGAGCAAGGCGCCATGGGGCAAGCCTGCGGCTCTCGGTGCGCTGGTCAATGGGTTCATGCAGCACAACGGCGTGATCTCGCGCAACATGGGCGATGCGATCGCTTTCTGTCCGCCGATGATCATTACCGAGGCTCAGGTCGACGCTTTGGTCGACGCGTTCGAACGGTCGCTCGAGGCCGCGCTGCCGCAGGTGCGGCCACGGGACTGACCCATCGATCACTATGGCAGCGCCCGTGTCGGCTCGGTCAGATCGGCATTTCCGAACTGACCTGCTTGCGAGGCATGGTTATTCGGGCTTGTCGTCCGGATGACCGAGTTCGCAGAACCAGCCGCCGAGATATTTCACCGACGGCCTCCTTGGGTCGGGAATTGGCGTCTTCGCCTCGACGGCGGCCCGGAACGGCTCGGCGCTGTCCTGCGGGATAAATCCGAGATGATCGGCGCCGCTGTTGTCGACCATCTTCAGCTTGTTGTTGGATAGGCCGAACGAGATGGTGTGGCCGACGCGCGGCGCTGTCAGCGATGCCTCGACCAGGCGCACGCAGTCGGCGAAGGAAAGATACGACCACAGCATGCGCCGGTCGGCCGGCTCGGGGAACGACGAGAAGATGCGCAGGCACACCGTCTCGATGCCGAACTTGTCCCAATAAAGCCGGCTGAGGCTTTCGACGAAATTTTTCGACACGCCATAAAGACTGTCCGGGCGCACCGGCGCGTCGACGCCGATGTGCGCCTCGATTTCGTGATAGCCGATGGCATGTACCGAGGAGGCGTAGACGACGCGCTTCACGCCGTGTTTCCGCGCGCCTTCATAGATGTGGTAGGAGCCGCGAATGCTGGAATCGAGGATGGTCTGCCACTCGCATTCGAGCGGCGCGCCGCCGAAATGCACGATCGCATCGCAGTCCTTGGTGGCCGCGATGGTCGCCTCCATGTCGGCAAGATCGAAGACGGCTTCTTCTTCATGAGGCGCAAGATCGCTGAACGGCCCGCGGCCCGCCAGGCGGATCTTGCTTGCCAGCGGCACCAGTCCCTTGCGCAATTGCGAGCCGAGCCGGCCAGCGGCGCCGGTGATCAATATACGTTCGTAGTGCGGCATCGTTTACTCCACTTGCGCGACGGCGGCATTGATCCGCGAGATCGCCTCGGCCAGCACCCCTTCGCCGGTCGCCGTCGAGATGCGGAAATAGGGTGACAGTCCATAGGCGAAACCCGGCACCGACGCCACGCGTCCTTCGTTGAGAAGATAGTTGGCCACGGCCGCGTCATCCTCCAGGACGAGGCCCTTGGGCGTCTTGCGGCCGATCAGGCTGGCGCAGCCGATATAGGCGTAGAAGGCGCCCTCCGGCGGCGACAACGTCAGTCCGTTTATCTTCCTGATGCCGTCCACTACCAGGTTGCGGCGCGCCTCGAAGGCCTGCCGGAAGCGCGCGACTTCATCCTGCGGCCCGTTGAGGGCGGCGACGGTCGCGGCTTGTGCGATCGAGCACACCGAGGTGCAGGACTGGCTCTGGATCGTCGACATCGCCTTGATGAGTGGCGCGGGGCCGGCTGCGTAGCCGACGCGCCAGCCGGTCATGGCGTAGGACTTCGAGACGCCGTTGACGATCAGGGTGCGGTCCTTGAGCTCGGGGCAGGCCTTGCCGAAGGAGACGAATTCGCGTCCGTCGAAGAGGATGTGCTCGTAGATCTCGTCGGAAAGGACCAGCACCTGCGGGTGTTTTGCCAGGACCGCGCCCAGCGCCTTGAGATCGGACGCGGAATAGACCGCGCCAGACGGGTTGCCGGGCATGTTGAGGAAAAGCCACTTTGTCCTTGACGTGATTGCCTTTTCCAGCAGCGCCGGCGTCAGCCGGAAACCTGTGGTCTCCGGGCATTCGACGACGACGGGCGTGCCGCCGAGCAGCTTCACCATTTCGGGATAGGAGACGAAATAGGGCGCCGGCAGGATCGCCTCGTCGCCTGGCTCCAGCGTCGCGATCAGGGCGTTGAAGATGATCTGCTTGGCGCCGTTGGCGACGACGATGTCGTCGGCCGTGTAGTCCAGCCCGTTCTCACGGCGGAACTTGCCGGCCACGGCTTCGCGCACTTCGATGGTGCCAGCGGCAGCGGTGTAGAGCGTCTGTCCTGCTTTCGCCGCGAAATGGGCGGCATCGATGATGTGAAGCGGGGTCGGGAAATCGGGTTCGCCCAACCCGAGGTCGATCACGTCCACACCCTTGGCGCGCAGCGCCTTGGCGGCCTGCGAAGCCGCCATGGAAGCCGAAGGCTTCACCGCCGAGAGGCGCGAGGCAACGTAACTCATTGGTCGTTCTCCGAGATGTAACCCTTGGATCGGTCGTTGACCCGCGCGGCGGCACTGCGCTTGGCCGGATCGCCATAGCCGCCGCCGCCCGGCAGTTCGAGGATCAGCCGCCGCCCGCCGGGGACGTGCTGCCAGCCCTTGGGGCGCATCTTTGTGCCGTCGTCGAGCTTGACCACGCCGGCGACGCCAGGCTCGCCGCCATTGCGCCCGCGCGGGGGATGGTTCACTCGGTCGAACATGGCGGAGAAGTCGAACTCGTGGCCGTCGGTCGCGGCGATCTCGATGATCTGACCCAGGCCGCCGCGGAACTCGCCGTCGCCGCCGGAATTCGGCCGCAGCTCTTTGCGCCAGATCACGATCGGACCGGTATGCTCCGTCGCCTCGATCGGCATCGTATGGACACCGGACGGGAAGGCCGTCGCCGACAGCCCATCGAGCTCAGGCCGCGCGCCCATGCCGCCGGAGTTGAACATCAGCACTTCGGCGCGGCGGCCGGACGCGCCGGCGACGGGCCGCGCCGAAATGTGGATGTTCCACAGCGCGCCGGCGCCTTCGGCGAGGATCTTTCCGGGCAACGCCTTGGAGAACGCGCCAAGTACCAGATCGGGCACCATGTGGCCGAAGATGTGCCTCAACGCCACCGGGGCCGGCCGCACGGCATTCAGGATGTTGACCGGCGACGACACGGTGAAGAAGGCGAGCGAGGCGGCATTGTTCGGGATGTCGGGCGCCACCATGCATTTCAGCGCATAGCAGGCATAGGCCTTGCTGTAGATGATCGGGCAGTTGATGCCCCAGCGGCTCATCGGGTCGGTGCCGGTGAAGTCGACCTCGACATGGTCCTGGCGGACCGACACCGTGGCCGCGAGTTTCACCGGCTCGTCGTAGCCGTCGGTCACCAGCTCGTTCGACCAGCTTCCCTTGGGCAGCGCCTCGATGCGTTCCAGCATGGCGTCGCGGGTGCGCGAGAAGATGAAATCGCCTAACCCATCCAGCGAGGTCAGGCCGATCTCCTTCATCATGTCGACGAGGCGCCGGTGCCCGACCTCGTTGCAGGCAGCGAGCGAATAGAAATCGCCGACCACCTGGTTGGGCTCGCGGACATTGGCGCGCAGGATCCTGACCAGATCGAGATTGACCTTGCCCTTTTCCGCGAACTTCATAATCGGGATCTGGATGCCTTCCTCGTAGACCGACTTGCCGTCGGCGCCGAAGCCGCGCCCGCCGACATCGACGACATGTGCCGTGCAGGCGAAGAAGGCGACGAGCTCGCCGTTGAGGAAGGACGGGGACACCATGGTGATGTCGTGCAGGTGGCCGGTGCCCTGCCAGGGATCGTTGGTGACGTAGGTGTCGCCTTCGAACATCTGGTCGCGCGGGATTTCGTGCATGAAATGCAGCACCGCCTCGGCCATGGTGTTGACGTGGCCCGGCGTGCCGGTGACTGCCTGCGCAAGCATCTGGCCGCGCGGGTCGAACACGCCAGCCGACAGGTCGCCGGATTCGCGCACCGAAGTCGAGAAGGCGGTGCGCAGCAGGGTGAGCGCCTGCTCCTCGACCACCGAGATCAATCGGTTCCACATGACCTGCATGCGGATTTCGCCAATATCGCTCATGCCTGGCTGCCTTTGCGGATCAGTAGGATCGCGCCGTCGCTCTGGATGACGGCGTCGAAGCTGGTGGTGACGACGGTGGAAGTTTCGCGCTCGACGATGACCGCGGGGCCCGCGATCCGATCGCCGGGGCGGAGCGAGTCGCGCTCGACGATGCCGTAGCTGCGCGGTGCGCCGCTGACCGGATCGAACACCTCGCGGGTCGTTTTGAGTTCGCTCGTTGTCTTGCCAGTTGTGAGCTCGTGCCTGGCGACGGCGGGACGAACATCCGTCGCCTTGACCGACCAGGTGACGATCTCGATTTCCAGTCCGTCGAGCCCCTCGATGGCGCGGCCGAAGAAGCGCTGGTAATTCTCCTCGAACAACGCCTTGAGTTCTGCAACGGCATCGTCTCCGAACGGCTCGTCTGCCACCGGCACGGGGATTTCCCAGCCCTGGCCGGCATAGCGCATGAAGGCGGTGATTTCGCAGACGATCCTGCCGCTGGCGCCGCCGCGCACAAAACCCTCGGCGGAGGCCTTGAGATCGGCGAGCAGGGCATTCACTTCGGCAGGCTGGAACCGCGACAGGCGCGTCAGCTTCGAGGCCAGCGCCTCGTAGCCGAACGGCGCCTTGAGGAAGCCGATCGCCGAGCCGACGCCGGCGCCGCGCGGAACGATGCACTGGTCGATGCCGAGCTTTTCGCACAGTCTCGCCGCGTGAAGCGGGGCGGCGCCGCCGAAGGCGATCATCAGATTGTCGGATATGTTCTTGCCGTTCTCGACAGCATGGACGCGGGCAGCATTGGCCATGTTCTCGTCCACTACCTCGCAGATTCCGAAGGCCGTCGACATGGCATCGAGCGACAGCCGCTCGCCGACATCGCGCAGAATCGCCTGCTCGGACGCAGTGCTGTCCAGCTTGATCGCCCCGCCGGCGAAATTGTCGGGGTCGAGCTTGCCGAGCACGAGATCGGCATCCGTGATCGCCGGACGCTTGCCGCCGCGCCCGTAGCAGGCCGGCCCCGGCTCCGAGCCGGCACTCTCCGGCCCGGTCTGGATACGGCCCATGGCGTCGACCCAGGCGATGGAACCGCCGCCGGCGCCGATCTCGATCATCTCGATAACCGGGATGGAGATCGGCATGCCCGAGCCCTTCGAGAAGCGGTAGGTGCGCGCCACTTCGAAGGTTCTCGCCGTGCGCGGCGCATAGTCCTCGATCAGGCAGATTTTGGCGGTGGTTCCGCCCATGTCGTAGGAGACGACCTTCTCAAGACCAAAGCGCCTGGCGATGTCTGCGGCGAAGATCGCGCCGCCCGCCGGGCCGGATTCGACCAGCCGGACCGGAAATTCCGAAGCGGTCTCCACCGAGATCAGGCCGCCGCCGGAATGGATCATGAAGACGGGGCAATCGGCGCCCATGTCCTTCAGGCGCGTCTGCAGGCGGGCGAGATAGTCGGCCATCTGCGGCCGCACATAGGCGTTGGCGCAGACCGTGTTGAAGCGTTCGAACTCACGCATCTGCGGCGAGACTTCGGCGCTGATCGAGATCGGGATGCCGAGTTTTCTGGCGAGGATCTCGCGCGCCCGGCGCTCGTGGTCGGGGTTGGCATAGGCATGGATGAAGCCGATCGCCACCGAGCCGAAACCACCCGCCGCAATGCGGTCGGCGATGTCCTCCAGAGCGGCTTCGTCGAGCGGCTGCAGCTCTTGGCCTTCCGCGCCGATGCGGCCCTTGACGGTGAAGCGATCCTCGCGCGGAATCAGCGGCGTCGGCAGCTGCAGGTTCAGATCATACTGCTCGAAGCGGTTTTCCGTTCGCATCTCGATCACGTCGCGGAACCCTTCCGTCGTGACCAGCGCGGTCTTCGCGCCACGGCGCTCAATCAGCGCGTTGGTGGCGAGTGTCGTGCCGTGGATGATGATGCCGATCTCGGACGGCGAAATTCCGGCGTCGCGAATGACGATGGCGATGCCGTCGAGGATCGCCTGCTCGGGAGCCGCATAGTTGGTCAGCACCTTGGTCGAAAACATCGTCCCTCGGACATCAAGGGCGATGTCGGTGAAGGTGCCGCCGATGTCCGCGCCGAGACGGATGTCGTCAGTTCTGGAGGTCATGACTTGGCCTTCTGGGAAGCGAGCGCGGCGTCGCGCATCTGAGAGAGGGTCTGCCGGGGCGTTATCGCTTCGGGCGAGATGGCGATGTCGAGGACGGCGCCGGTCGTCGAGCTAAGCGCCCGCTCGAACGCCGCCGCGAAATCCCCCGTGGATTCGACCCGCTCGGCGTGAAAGCCATAGGCCTTCGCCAGCGCCACGAAGTCGGGATTCTCGAGCGAGGTTCCGGAGACGCGAGCCGGATAGTTGCGCTCCTGATGGGCACGGATGGTGCCGTAGATGCCATTGTTGACGATCAGCACGATCGGCTGCGCGCCGGCCTGCATGGCGGTTCCGAGTTCCTGGCAGTTCATCTGGAAATCGCCGTCACCGGCAAAGCAGACCACGGTGCGTTGCGGGTATGCGACCTTGGCCGCGATCGCGGCCGGCAGGCCATAGCCCATGGCGCCGGATTGCGGCGCAAGCAGGCGCGCTTGCGGTCCAAACTTGAAGAACTTGTTCGGCCACACGGTGAAATTGCCGGCGCCGTTGGCAAGGATGACGTCGGCCGGGAGATTCTCGCGCAGCCAGGTGCTGACCGCGACCATGTCGACCGGGCCGGGCTGCACGGGCGCAGCGAACGCGCCTTCATAGGCCTTGCGTGCCGTCGTGCGCCAGTCGGCCCAAGAACCCTTGATCGGGGTGAGCGCCTTGGCGAAGGCGTTCGGACCGGCATGGATACCGATCGTGGGCACATAGATCTTGCCGATCTCGCGATCGGAGCCGTGCACGTGGATCAGCTTCTGGCGCGGTACGGGAACTTCGAGCAGGGTGTAGCCGTCGGTCGTCATCTCGCCGAAGCGGACATTGACGGCGAGGATCACGTCCGCATCGCGGATCAGGTTTTTCACATGCGGCACCATCCCGACGCCGGCCTCGCCGACAAACACCGGCGAATGGTTGTCGAACTGGTCCTGATACCGGAAGGCTGTCACGACCGGGATATCGGAGGCCTCAGCGAAAGCCTGAAGCGCCGCGCGTCCGTCAGCCGTCCAGTTGGTGCCGCCCATCAGCAGCACCGGATTTTCGGCGGCGGCAAGCATCTTCAATACCGACGCAATTGCCTCCTGTGCCGGCGCCGCTTCGAAGACAGACGCCGGTCCGCCGAGCGGCGCGGCTCCGGTCATGGCCGTCAGCATGTCTTCCGGCAGCGCGACCACTACGGGGCCGGGCCGTCCGGTCAAAGCGGTGGTCCAGGCCCGCGCCACGATTTCGGGAAGACGATCGACGTCATCGATCTCGACCGCCCATTTTGCGACGGTTCCATACACCGCCCGGTAGTCTATTTCCTGGAAGGCTTCGCGGCCTTTCATGTCGGTGCCGACCTGGCCGACGAAGAGGATCATCGGCGAACTGTCTTGCATGGCGGTGTGCACGCCGATGCTGGCATTGGTCACGCCCGGGCCGCGCGTCACAAAGCTGATGCCCGGCGTGCCCGTCAGCTTGCCGTAGGCGGAAGCCATGAAAGCCGCACCGCCCTCATTGCGGCAGAGCACGTAGTCCAGCTTTCCGCGCGTGTCGTGCAGCGCGTCGAGAACGGCGAGATAGCTTTCGCCGGGAACGCCGAAGCTCTTGGTCGCGCCAAGCGAGATCAGGCACTCGACAAGAAGGCGACCCCCATTGCGGACCATGCTTCGGCATCCTCTTACGCTGGTGGCAAGCAGACGGAGCCTGCCTTTCGAACTTATACCTGCACTCTGGCGGGCCGACGCGAAATCAAGAAATGCGGTCCATTCGAAAGTTTTTCTTTATTCTGCAATTCGAACCAGGACGCCGGGATTCATCGTGCCCTGCGGGTCGAACGCGCCCTTCAGCCGCGCCATGAGCTCCCGCTCCACGGAGCTGCGATTCCGCTCGGCCATGGCGATCTTGGCGCGCCCAAGCCCATGTTCCGCCGCGAAGCTGCCCCCCATCTCGGTAGCGAGCGCAGCCAGCGCCTCGGCAAATTGTCCCGCCTTGCCGTCGAAATCGGCGCGGCCTTCCGGCGGTGACAGATTGTAGTGGATGTTGCCGTCGCCGAGATGCCCGAACGGGTTGATCCGCACGCCGGGCAGGATGTCGTCGCAAATCCCGGCGCCGGTCTCGATGAAGCGGGCGATGGCGCCGGGCGGCACCGAGATGTCGTGCTTCAATTGTTCGCCTTCCAGCCGCTGCCCCTCGGGTTGTTCCTCGCGCAGCCGCCAGAATTGCGCCCGCTGCGCGCCCGAATTGGCCAGCGCGCCATCCACGACCAGACCTTCCTCCATACCCCATTCCAGCGCCGAAGCGAGGATCTCGTCCAGCGGAACGCGCGCCGAACCTGACGCCAGTTCGACGAGCAGGTAGACGTCGCCTCGTGTTTCCAGCTGGTAGGCGAGATCAGGCAGATGCTTGAGCGCCAGCGTCAGGCCGACATCGGAGAAGAATTCGAGCCCGGCAAGGAACTCGCCGGTCTCGCCGCGCAGATAGGTGCCGAAGGAAACGGCCGCGGCGAAGTCGGACATTACCAGAAGCGCGCTCGCCTGTTGTTTTGGGGTGGGATAGAGCCTGAGGACAGCGCGCGTGACGATGCCGAGCGTGCCTTCGGCACCGCAGAACAGCTTGCGCAGCTGATAGCCGGCATTGTCCTTCTGCACCGCGCGAAGGCCGTCCCACATCGCGCCGTCCGGGGTCACGATTTCGAGGCCGAGCACAAGGTCCTGCATCATGCCATAGCGAAACGCCTGGCTGCCGCCGGCATTGGTGCCGATCAGGCCGCCGATCCTGGCGCTGCCTTCGGCGCCGAGATGCATCGGGAACATCAGGCCATGCGGCTCCAGCACGTCGTGCAACGCGGCGAGCACAACGCCCGCGTCAACCGCAATCGACCCGCTCTCCGGATCCGGTTCGCCTATTGCCGTCATGCGCGAAAGCGAGACGATCACCGCGCTCGCCCGATCGGCGACGGCGCCGCCGCATAGGCCGGTGTTTCCGCCTTGCGGAATCACGGCCAAGCCCGCCATCCGGCATGCCTTGACGACTGCCGCAACTTCGGCCGTGTTTGCGGGCCTGGCAACGCCCAAAGGCGCGACGCCATAGCGGTTCAGCCAGTCGCGCTGATAATGCTCGGCGTCGGTGCCCGAAAGCCAGCCTTTCGGTCCGAGAATCTCGCGCAAAGCGGTCACGGGGTCGGTCATTGCGATACCTGCGATGTGTGGCACGCCGCGTATAGACAGCAGCGGCGCCTAGCTTAATGACCCAGCACCTGCGACAGGAATTGCCGGGTGCGCTCGTTCCGGCAAGAGGTGAAGAACTGCTCCGGCGGCGCCTCCTCGACGATTTCGCCGCTGTCCATGAAAATGACGCGGTCGGCGACGCGGCGCGCGAAGCCCATCTCGTGCGTGACACAGATCATCGTCATGCCGTCTGAAGCAAGGCTCACCATGACGTCCAGCACTTCGGCGATCATTTCCGGGTCGAGCGCCGACGTCAGCTCATCGAACAGCATGACCTGCGGCTGCATGCAAAGGGCGCGCGCAATCGCCACACGCTGCTGCTGGCCGCCGGAGAGCTGTCCGGGAAACTTCATCGCCTGCTCGGGAATGCGGACCTTCTCCAAATAGCGCCGGGCGGTCGCCTCGGCCTCGGCGCGCGGTCGCTTGCGCACGATCATCGGTGCGATCATGCAGTTCTCCAGCACGGTCATGTGCGGGAACAGGTTGAAGTGCTGGAACACCATGCCGACTTCGCGCCTGATCCCGTCAATGTTGCCGACATCGTCGTTGAGCTCGGTGCCGAGCACGGTGATGCGCCCGCCATTGTGCTGCTCGAGCCGATTGACGCAGCGGATCATGGTCGACTTGCCGGAGCCCGAGGGGCCGCAGACGACGATCTTTTCTCCGCGCTTCACGGAAAGGTTTATGTTCCGCAGCGCGTGGAAAGAGCCGTAGTATTTGTCCAGGTTCTGGATATGAACCGCGGCTCCGGATGACTGCATCGAATTCACTTTGTGCGCCTCCCTACCGTTCGCCGACCGACATGCGGCGCTCGAGGAAAGCACCGTAGCGGGACAGGCTGAAGACGAAGACGAAATAGATCAACGCAATGAAGGCATAGACCTCGACATAGGCGAAGCGCCATTCGCCGGTGCCGTAGGCGGCATTGCCGGAGGCGAGGATCTCGAAGAAACCGACGATAACCACCAGCGAGGTTTCCTTGAACGAGATGACGAACTGGTTGATCGTCGCCGGCAGCGCGTTGCGCATGGCCTGCGGCAGGAGGATGCGGCCGATGCGCTGCCAGTAGCTCATGCCGAGCGCCATGGCGGCTTCCTCCTGGCCCTTCGGAACGCCCTGTATGCCGCCGCGCACGATCTCGGCCTGATAGGCCGAGAAGAACAGGGCCGAGCCGAGAATGACCCTATACAGCTTGTCGCCTGCCATCCATTGCGGCAGCGCGAAGGGCAGCACGACGGCAAAGGTGAAGAGAATAGAGATCAGCGGCAGCGAGCGCACTCCGTCGATGATCAGGCCCGTGGTCCTGGATATCCAGGGCAGCTCCGAGCGGCGCAAGAGAGCCAGGCAGATCGCCAGCGGGAAGCCGATCAGGCAGGTGGTGACGAAGATGAAAAGGGTGAGCGCCAGCCCGCCCCAGGCTTCCTCGCCGACATAGGGAAGGCCGAACACGCCGCCTTTCATCAGCACATAGTAGAGCGCCGATCCGGCGCCCCAGACGAGCGCGATGCGGCTGCCGGTCCAAAAGGCCGGAATGCAGCTCAGCACGGTCATGACCACGACGGCCACACAGGCCAAGGCCGAGCGCCATTGCTCCTCGAAGGGATAGAGGCCGAAAAGGATGATGCGCCACCTGGCGGCAATGACCGACCAGCAGGCTCCTGCCGCCGCCTGGCAGGCCTCGGGCCCGCCGCTGGTGGTGAACACCGCTGAGAACACCGCCCAGTTCAGCAGCTTCCAGAGGACAAAAGCCATGATCGTCAGGGATATCAGCGACAACAGCGCCTGCAGCGGCGTGGCGAAGAAACGGCGCCTCACGTCTTCGAGCTTGCCAGGGGCAGGGGGAGCGACAATTACCATCTCCATCACTCACCCCCTCAACTGATTGCCCTTGAGGGCAATGGTTTTGTTGATGCGGTTGAACACGGCGGCCAGGCTGAGATTGATCGCCAGGAACCCTGCCATCAGGATACCGATCGCTTCCAGCGTCTGGCCGGAGTGGTTGATGGTCAGCGCCACGATCATGAAGAAGTCGGTGAAGCCCACCGCAATGCCCATTGTCGTCGCCTTCATCAGCCAGACATACTGGTTCGCGAGGATCGGCAGCATGGCACGCAGCGCCAGCGGCAGCCGCACCAGCGTGAACACGCGCCAGGGGCTCAGCCCCAGCGAAAGTGCGGCCTCCATCTGGCCCTTCCCGACGGCCTTGAAGCCGCCACGCACGATCTCGGCGATATAGGAGCCGCCATAGATGGCGATCGCGATGGCCAAAGCGGAAAATTCGGGAGGGATGCGCAGGCCACCCTTGAGATTGAGGCCTTGCAGGGCAGGGAAGTCGAGCAGCGGCAGGTCCGGCAGGCGGCCCAGCGCAAGGACAATGACTG